>NZ_LZJM01000088.1:0-39531 GCF_001667665.1 Mycobacterium sp. E342 | reverse complement strand
GCGCCCACCACCTTGACGTGCTCGGGAAGTCGCACCTCGCTGAAATCGCTCCAGCCCGCGCAAATCAGCGCGCGTTCACCCAATTCCGCGCAGGCCGCGCTGATCAGGGCGACCGTGTCGGTTGGGGAGTTGACCACCGTGCTGCCAAAGCCGAAGCAGATCGGCGGTGTGCCCGCGGCGATCCAGGACGCGATCTCGGCGTCGGCATCCGTGGTCAGCTCCATCGTGAGCGTTCCGACGAATGGCCGCTGGTCAGCCCATTTCGCCCACTCGGCGGCCAACCCGGGGAAGCACACCTGGTCGTAGGCCTGGATTTCCAGCGATCCGCGCCTGGTGATTCTTCGCGGCGCGGGAACGGTTGCCTTCGGCAGACCCAGTTCGCGACGCTGCGCGTCCTCGGCCTTCTTGGTCACCCGCCACTGGGACCAGTCGAGCGCCGTCATCACTGAGCGGATCACCGGCGACGGCAGGTTGGGAACGGTCTGGCCGTTGGGCAGCATCGGAAAGTAGTGCATGGTGGCGAACGGAACGTCGTAGTACTCCGCAATGTTGGCCGGGATTGCGGGGAATCCCGGACCGCTGAACACCAAATCCGCGCCGTTGGCCAGCCCCAGGAGCGTCTTGCTCATCTCCGCCCAGGCCTGGGCGAGAAGTTTCTGAGCTTCGCGCCACAACCGGGCCACTTCCCGAACCCGCCACCAATGCCGCAGGAAGTCGGTGTCCCAGTAGCCGTCCTCCTGGTTTGGCCCATAGGCGACCGCGGAGAGCCCGGCCGACTCGACGAGTCCGATCAGATTCGGCGGGACGGCCAGGGCGACTTCGTGCCCACGGCGCTGCAGTTCAACGCCGAGCGCGGTGCAAGGTTCGACATCGCCGCGGCTTCCGGAGCTGGCCAGGGCAAATTTCACGACGAAAGCCTGCCTTTCGGTGGTCGTGCGCATAGGCGAGTCCTGAGGTCATTATGTCTAACTCTCGGATGCCGGTTGGGCATTCATCGTTGGTTCTGCGGAGGAGGTAGACGGATGCCCCAGGGCATTGTCGGCGTCAACGGGCCGGTGGCAGCCGAGCCCGCAACGCACACCTCGTACGTTCGAATCTATGTTCACGATCGATGCTCGAAGTTGCCGTTTGTTTTTGTTCCAGAAGGACTATCAGTGGGACCGTAGCTGGCACCTGCTGACGTTCGATCCCTCGAGTGCGTAGCCACCGAAACTGAACGACACGTTTCGACGGTAGGGTAGCGTGAGCCGCGAGCAATCGCTAGGACTCGCACTTTGCGAGGTGAAGCTCAAAACATGACGTCGAAGTCAGAGCGGTTGGCACATCTGAGTGCCGCCAGAGGTAGGTGCTTGCGACTTGAAGATGCATATCCGCGATTTTTTCCACGTATTCATCCCTGTTCCGTCGCGACGACCGCCATTTGTGATCCGCCGTTACCCCTATCGCGGCAGGCGCAGAATGCTTGAGGCCCTAGGCCCGGAGCTGAGCGCTGAGGTGCGCTGGGAAGCATCGGACACAGCAGTCCCGGAGGGGGAGTTAGGGTCGATTTTCGCGACGACGGAGAACGTGCACAAGTGCCTGCACTATTTGCCGGTCTATGAGTCGGCGCTCTCCGCGTTCCGTTCGCGGCCCATCCGGATGCTTGAGATCGGCGTCGCGCGAGGCGGCTCGCTCCAAATGTGGCGGCGATACCTGCATCCGGAGACGGTGATCGTCGGCATCGACATCGAGCCAGATACTCGGCGGTTCGACGAACCAGCGCAACGAGTGCACGTGCGCATAGGCAGTCAGGTCGATGAGTCTTTTCTGAAGAACGTCGTGACTGAGTTCGGACCCTTCGATGTGATTCTGGATGACGGCAGTCACATGGCATCGCACATGGTGGACACGTTCCGTTACCTGTTTCCTAACGGGTTGGCGTCAGGTGGGGTCTACCTGGTTGAAGACATTCACGCGAACTATTGGTTTCCTTTCCGCGACAGCCCTATGTCGTTCGTCGACTTCACGAAGTGGCTTATCGACGCCATGCACGCGCACTACCAGGTAACCACGGGGATCCACAATTTCCTCGAAGGCAGCCCAAGTCGGTCGACGGTGCTCTCCGTGCCTCTCGCGACAACGCTCCTTGAGAAGGTCGAGTGTTACGACTCCATAGCGGTGATTCACCGAGCAAATGGACGGCGAAGCATGCCGCACAGCGTTTTTCGGTAGATTGCGGCTAAATAGGTGCCAAGTAAAGATCGAAGCAGTGGCAGGGCCCGCAGGGGAGTCTATACCGTCCTTGGGCTCGGGAATGAATGTTCGTGGTTTGCAGGTCTAGCTCGAATCCGCTGACAGCGGCTGCGGTCGAACCAGCCCAATTAACAAACGTTAGGATCTCACCATTACCGCCCCCGCGCGCCACCCCATCGTCGAGGCCGATCTTGACCGGATCCTCGAAGCGCCGCTGCCCTGGGAGCGGTTTGCGGGCCGGACCGTGCTGGTAGCAGGTGCGGCGGGATTCCTGGGAGCCTACGTGGTGGAAACCCTGCTGCGGCTGAATGAGTCACGGAATCTGGCGCCGGTACGGGTGCTAGCTATGGCCCGGCGGGCCGAAGCGCTCCGAGAGCGATTCCCTATCCATGGCACGCGGGAAGACTTGCGCTTCGTGGTGCAGGATGCGTGTACCCCGACGCCCCGGGACGAGCCGGTCCATTTCATAGTCCACGCTGCTAGTCCCGGCTCCCCGCGGGCCTTCGGCCGGGATCCCATTGGCACCTTCGCAGCCAACGTGTTCGCCACCCGGGAACTGCTAGAGCTCAGGCCGCCGGACGGGTTTCTATTCTTCAGCTCTGGGGAGGTGTACGGCTTAGGCAACGACCAGGTCATCCCCACACATGAGGACGCGTATGGGTTTCTGGATCCCACCCAGGTCCGGTCCTGCTACGGCGAGGGTAAGCGGGCGGGCGAGACGCTATGTGCCTGCTATGCCGCCCAGGAGGGCGTCCCCGCTACCATGGCGCGGATCTTTCATACTTATGGGCCGGGTATGCCCCTGAGCGACGGTCGAAACTTCTCCGACTTCGTCGGCGACGCCCTGGCGGCCCGCGACCTAGTGATGCGGAGCGACGGCCGGGCGAGCAGGGCCTTCGGCTACGTAGCCGACATCGTCGAGGGCTGCTTCACCATCTTGCTCAAAGGCACGGTGGGCGCGGCATACAACGTCGGCAACGACCGAGCCGAGCTCACCGTCCTGGAGCTAGCCAACCTGATCGCGGGGCTGGAGCCTGAACGTAGACTGCGGGTGCGCCAGGAAGGGGCGGCCGCCACCGATACGTACCTGCCCAGCCCAATCCAGCGCACATGTCCCGACGTATCCCGCCTGCGCGGCCTGGGTTGGGTACCCCGAACCGGTCCGCGCGACGGCTTTCTCCGCACACTCACCAGCTTTCGTTGAAACCTGCTGGCGCACCACAGCAGTTGAAGTATCAGGCCCTACCGGCTGCACGGCCGGGCATGAGGTTCACGAAGATTGCGGCTCGAACAAAAAATTCCCGTTGGGCAGATGCCGTGGATCAAGATCGACAAGCTCTCCTTGAGCCGTGATATGACGGCCGGTGTACCCTTTCCCGACCAGGCAGTTGTAGACATCCTCCGGTGAGTGACCAAACCGCTGGCAGTGGATATCAACGATCTCGATCAAGATGGTGGGATGAAATTTCGTCAAAAGTTGTTCGCCGCCGCGCAGCAGAGCCAATTCACCTCCTTCGATGTCGGCCTTGATGAAGTCGACTCTGGTCAACCCTTTATCGTCGACGAAATCATCCAGCCTGGTCATCGGAACTTGAATTTTCTCACCGGTGTCTAGGAATTGCGACGCGGCCCCGCTGCCCAAAGCTATCTGCGGAACATAGATATCTATCGACTCCACACTATTTCCGATCGCCTTGCAAAACAGTTCGAGGTTCTCGCAAGAATTGAGCGCCGCGTTAGATTCCAACTCCTGGAAAGTGGCGGGCACAGGCTCGAACGCAAAGACATTTCCTTCCGCGCCGACAAGATGTGAAAGATGGATGGCATACCAACCGAAGTTCGCGCCAGCATCGACTGCAGTCCAACCCGGTTTTACGATCCGGCGCAGCAAAGCAGTTTCTGCTCGCTCGTACTCCGCGTCAATCCATAACGCGCGGCTATTCGAGACAGCGGAATCGGTCACTTTGAATGCGCAGCCATCTTGGTAAAAAAAGGTCGCGCTTCCGGCGACGACCTCAATTTTTTCGAGTGAAGCGTTATCGAACGACGCGAGGACTTGGCGCCACGCAAACATACGTAATTTACCTTTTAAATCTTTAGCACTGAGAAATCGCTGCAACGTATACAATGGGACAGTAAAACGCGCACAAACGGCCACGAACCATCTTCGAGTTAGCGAATTCTGGTTAATCCAGCGCCTAATGCTGTCCTTGATGCTCACAGTGAAACTCCCGTCGTCATCGCAATTGACTTGTCGTTTCTGAACGTAGCCACTCATTACCGCCGTCCTCAAGGAGGCATCGTCCCAGTACATACCCAAACGCCAGTGACTAACCTAGCATCCGGCATATTCATATCTACATATGTTGCCTATCCTCGGCCTGTCAGCGCTGCCATTCCGGGGAGTGTCCTCTCACTCTAAAGGCCCACCGTCACTGGATGACCAAGGCCCAACCCGAGCGCGGCATGAAGGGAGCGGATCGCTGGCCACACCGCCGCAGAAGCAGAGCCGTCCTGGGCGATCCCGGCGTTTCACCGCCCGGTCGACGTATGGCGCCGCGGTAGCAGCGACGAGTGCCACACGAGGTGTTCCGAGCTGTTCGCTTCCGTGATGCCCGACAGGTCGCCGCCAGCGGGATGTTGGAAGGTTGGTGCGCATCGGGCACGGAGATTTTCCGCGCGCCCGGCCGGTCGTTGAGTCCTAGTGCGGAGCAACTGCCTGGGGAAGTACGGCCGGGTCTGTCCCCGTCGCGTGCCCGGATGCGAGCCGAGCTAGTGAAGACCGCGGTGGGCCCGTCGTCGTCTCGCTTCCATCTGACGGGCTGCAGGTATCACGCTCAGATCAGAACTGGCTCACGACCGCTGCGATTTCGCGCGGAGAATCGGCTTGAACCCATCTGCCATCGATTGCCATTGCGTGCATGCGCGACCTGTTGATGAGCCAGTAGAACATGTCGAACTCCAGGCTCGGCGACGGCAGCATTGCCTCGGCTTGAAAGGCCTCAAGCAGCGATTTGATCACGCCCACGCGCGCTATCAAGTGACCGCCGAAGACGTGCAGTGGGTTTGCCGGAACATGACTGGAGTGATTTGAAATTCCTTTTACATCGCCGTCATAGGTGTCGACCACCAGGCGCGGAAAACGGGAGAAGATCGGCGTATAACTGATGAACACGCCGTCGACGAGCCGGGGATCGTCGTCCGCGGGCGTCGCGATTTCGCCGGCCACGAACACGTCTGGATAGCTGAACTCGACGACGCGGTCGGCTGGATAGCTCGAGTCGAGGAACTCGCTGAGTTTTGTCAGTGTGGTGGACCCGTCGGCGCAGGCGTACACCCTGAGGGCGGCGGAGTAGGCCAGACGTCGGGCGACTGACTCATATTCCGCGGCGAAAGCGGCGTCGCTAAGGATCATGACGTCATTGGTCACCCGCGGCTCGACGTGGCGCAGGAAACGTTCAAGCAGCGTCTCACCCGTGGGTAGCGTCTGCAACGGCTTGGGCGAGCCCGAATAGATGGGCGGACCGCCGCAGAAGAGGACAAGCGCTCGGCTCATATGGAGATCACCAGCTTTGCATCATGGGAGATCGTATTGAACGTAATCGCCTCGTGGGCGGATATGACTGCGCAAGCTTCATCGACAAATTTCTCATCGAACCCCGCGATCAGTGTGAGGTCGGATGCGCCAAGGTGATATCTGGCAGGCAAGCCGAACCAATGCAGCAGCGGGACATAGGCAAGCGCATCCCACACACGGACGCGATGGCCGATGAACGCCCCGTGTCGACCCCGCAGCAAGTTGTACGCACCCATGCACGCTGATCCGTAGCGATAGAGCCCGGTCGACCGTTGATCAACCAAATCGAGCAACTCCGCCCGGGCCCGGCGTCCCGCCTCGGACAAGCGGGGCGGATAGGCGTAGTAAATCGGTGCCGAGGCAGCAGCCGATGGTGGTGCGAAACGCTGGGAGAGCAAGAGTTCGCCATGCTCAAAAACGATGTAAAGGTCGTGCTCCGGTAGGACTACGACGGAACCGGAGACGACACCGTCGACGAGATGGGCGGCCATGAACCCGTAGCCGGGCAGGGACAGGACATAGTTATTCGATCCGTCCAGCGGATCGACCACAAGCCATTCGCCCTGTGCGAGCGCCGCGAGATCATCGCTGGGCGCCGCGCCTTCTTCTGAGAGGAGGGTGCAACCAGGCATGCAGTCAGCGACATAAGACGCCGTCATTGCATGGAGGCGCTGATCTAGCGCCGACACCACATCGCGCGCCTGATCGTCCTTGACCTTCTGCACCATTCGCAGCCCGCTATCTTCAGCGGCGCCAAAGACGTTGCAAACCTGCGCGGCAAGGGACAGCAGGCTCATGCGATCTCCCGGCGAAGATAGGCGCTTACTCCCGCGAAAGACTGCTGGATGTAACGGGATTCAAGTGAGTCGGGCCGCAGCGACAGGTGGTATTGCAAGAAGGCCGGCAGGCCAAACTCATTGAGATATGACAGCTGGCGGAAATCGGCGTCGTGCTTCGCCAAATAGTGCAGCGCCGAACCGATGCCGATGGTGAGATAGACCGGCCGAACTCCCGCAGACAGGAGCAGCCGCAGCGCCCCGGTGAGCCGGCCGGAGGGATGCAGCTTGCGGATCGGCTCGCGCGCGACGCGGCTGACCGGATCGAAAAGGAGCCTGTTCGCGAAGCGCCGGACCTCCTTCTCGGCATAGGATTCGATGAAGTGGTGGTCGTAGTGGGTCGTGACCTTGAGAGCGTAGAGTAGTTCCTCGATCACCCCGTCGACCACGCGCCGGATCGCTGGCTTGGCCAGCGCTTCGTGCAGGTAGGTGCATCCCGCGATAAAGCCGAGATACGCCGCGATGCAATGCGGCGTGTTGTGGATGTAGAGCTTCGCGTCCCATTCCTGGTTAAGTCGTTCCACAGGTAGCCATTTCACGTCCGGCAGCGCCGCCTTCAGACTGTCGGACACACGGTCGCTGTGCTGCAGGTACATGACGCCGTTTTCGGTGTGGATCGCGTAGCGATCCTTGGCGAGGCTCTCGGGCGCGGCAGTCGATGAGGTGATCACGTCCGGGACTCCGAAATAGACCGCCTCCAATCCGTAGCGCTGTTTGATCAAGTCGACGGTGATCGGGTCGTTCTCAAGGCTGTAGATGGGACAGGCGATTCTCGACACGCCGGCCGGCAGCCGCTCAACGTTTCGCGGCCCCACGGAAATAAAGGCGATGTCGTAGTCCGCCGGGTTCAGCTCGCCGAAGTCTGCTGTAACTTTTCGCGGTGTCACCCGCATGTGCGACAGGTTCTCGCCATCGCTCATGTAGGAGCTGTAACCGCCCTGCGCGGAAATCCCCGCTGCGAGTTCGTGCGAGGCGTCGTGAAAATCGACCTCGAAGTTCTGCAGGATCCAGGGAACAAAGCCGCGGCCTATGGCGCCGCAGCCGATGATCAGAGCGTGAGCCAAGAAACGCCCTCCTTATAGCCGCGCACGTGGTGCATCACTTCGGACTCAAGCCCGACTAGAAAACCGGGGGTCTGCTGCGCTAACGCCCGCCCTTGATTCACAATCGTGGGAGCAGCGAAGAAGCGGGAGCAAAAACCGACATTCTCCGTCAACGAAGCAGACGGTGCTAAGTCGGTGCGGATACGCGCCAGATTGAACAGCTGAATGTGCGGCGAGAGTTCGTCGAGTCCCGAGCCACCGGCATGCGGCGTCACCGCGCAATTGCGCAGTGCCGCTACGACCGTTACAAGGATCGCATCGACTAGACCGAGCATGCGGCATGGGTCGGCCTGAAAGCGATCGATGCCGCTATCGATGAGCGCAGACGCGGTGAAGTGATTGGGGCAATTTTCGCCGGTCACAACTTCGCAAGAGAGGGCGTTGTCGTGCTTGAATCCCACGAGATCGCGAAACAAGCGAGCATTGTCGGGTGCGAACGGCTCTTCGAGCCATTTGACGCCTTGGTCTGCGAGCAGCTGAAGCCACGCCCGTGCCTCATTCGCGTCGAGTGTCTGATTGGCGTCGACGCAAAGATCGATCCCTTCCGGAACAAGCTGACGTATTCGGGCTAGCTTCCGCGCATCACCTTCGATGTCGCTGCTGATCTTCACCTTGAACATTCGGATGCCGCGGCCGCAATGCTGGGCGACGATCTGCTTCGCGATCGTCTCGGCGTCATGGCCGATCCAAGTCGTGTAATAGACCGGCAAACCCTCCGCTTTCAAACGAGCGCAACGCATGTCGATGTCGGAGAGACCTAGGTCAAAAACCCGGCGCACGGTCGCCGCATCATAGCGCTCGTCGAGATGGCGCAGGTTGATCAGACTCATCAGAACATCGGTCGGCAACCGCGCGAGAAACTCCCACGCAGGCAGCCCTACGGCTTTCGAAGCGGCGTCGAGCAGCGTGTTCACCACTAGCCCGCCGGCCATCAACGGCAAGCCCGCATTCGGCGAAAGCCAGCGCAGCTGCAGGGGATTGGTCAAGGTCTCGTAGAATCCGCGCCCGCGCGCCATAAGGTCACCGACGGTGAGCCCGTCGAGTTCGTTGATGATGAATTCCGCGCCGGCACAGATCATCTCGTTGCCGGCGCCGAGCGTGAACGAGGCGCCGACTGCTGGGCCCGCGTCACCCTCCGCCAGGGCCACCGGGTTGGAATACTGCGTGTGCGGATTGATCGCATCGCTGCCGAACGACCCAGGCGGGATGTCGATGCGCAGATCAACGAACCGCCATTTACCTGCTTCGAACCGGAAGTTGGTCAGAGCCCCTACCAGCTCTTCACGCGTCACGGTCTCAGACATGAATCGCGTCGATCGGCGGATCCATGTCGGCCAGCGATGGGCTGACGAACTCGCCTTGAGCGTTGGGACGCGACGCCACAAGCGGTTCGGCCGCCTGATCGAAGTATGTGAAGGCTTTCAGCGCGACCGGACCGGACAGGCCTGGGAGCAACAATTCGCCCAGCACCTTGTCGAGTTCGGTCAGCGACCGCACGCTGCGATACGGCATGCCAACGCCGCGGCGAGGGACGGGTACTCGGCGATGAACACGCCATTCGATACGTCTGTGACGAGCCTTCTCCCCTCGAAATAGCGATCGTCCGTCGACCGGATGCAGGCGTAGCGGTCATAGTTTGAAAAGTAGTTCTTGACGTGCTCATCCTCGTAGCCTGTGCAGATCACAACTCTCGGAAAAACCGTGGTGGTCAGTAATTTTCATGATGTGCCACAGCACCGGCCGACCGCCCACCTTCATCATTGGTTTGGGCCGGAGCCGGGTCTCCTCACGCATGCGGGTGCTGAGACCACCCGCGTGGGATACGGCTTTCATGGTCGGTTGTCAAATCGCAAAGCAGTCGTTCCCCCGACGCAGTATCCGGTGACGTAGATGATTGCCGATGACAGACTAGCAATGGCCGGACGGCCCGCGGTGGGTTTTGCCGACCCGACGAATAAGATACGGGTTTCACCCGCAAACTCCGGAGGTGATCTCATTTCACGACTTCGTTACCGGTGGGTCAAGGGGCGGGCGGCCATCATTACCGGCCCTCGGACGAACTACACACCAGACTCCCCCCGTGAGGTCGCCCTTCTTCAGGATCAACCCGCTAGGCAACCCGGTGAGGACGGACAGCAGGCATGACAGAGACCGTTTCCGAGGCCCTTGCAGACTTTCTGGCGCGCACCGGTGCCCGCGACATCTTCGCTATCAGCGGTGCGGCCGATATCCGCCTTATCGACGCGATCGCGCGGCACCCCGATCTAAACTACCTCTGCCCACATCATGAGCAGGCGGGCGTGATGGCCGCATCCATGACGCATCGCCTCTCTGGTCAGCTCGGCGTGATGATGTGTACGGCCGGCCCCGGCGCGACGAACATGATCACCGGCATCGCAAGTGCCCACCTCGACTCGATCCCGATGATGGCAATCGCAGGACAAGAAAACTCCACCTTCCTTAACCCGCCGACCGCGCTGCGCGGCAAAGGAGTTCAGGGGCTAGACATGGTCTCGATCGTCACGCCTGTGACAAAGTACGCGACGAGCATCCAGAAGCCCCAGCAACTTCGTTACGAACTTGAGAAGGCGCTCTACTTCGCCTACGAAGGGCGTCCCGGCCCGGTCTGGGTCGAGATCACGCAGGACATCCAGTTCGCCCAGGTCGACTGGGACAAGCTGCCGTCCTTTGAGCCGCCCGCGGTCGAGAAGCCGTCGATGATCGCCGAGGTGCAGCAGTTTCTCGCGATGGCGCGGGCTGCCGAGCGGCCGCTTTTCTGGGCAGGCAACGGTATCCGCCTCGCCGGCGCGCAGGACCGATTCCGTCGGGTCCTCGAAGCGCTCGGCATCCCGGCTCTTATCGCGTGGAACGGCATCGACTTGCTGGAGGACGACCACCCGCTGCAGGCCGGACGGGCTGGCAACTACGGGCAACGTGCTGCGAACTTCGCGGTGCAGAACTGCGACTTCGTCTTCGGTCTCGGTACGCGCATGGCGATCCCCCAGCTCGGCTACGTGCAGACCGAGTTCGCACGCGCTGCCAAGAAGGGGCTCGTGGAGATCGACCCCGCTGAGATCGCCAAGCTCAACCCGGCGTGGGACCTGGCCGTAAACGCGAATGTGGCCGACTTCCTCGAGGAGCTTGAGCGGCAGCTTGGCGCGGGCGAGCACGGCATCGAGCCGTCGTCGTACACGCCATGGGTTCAGAGGGTGCAGCAATGGCGCCGCGACTATCCGCCCTACGGACCGGAACACCAGGAACACGTCCCGGAGCGTGTGAACAGCTACCTTTTCATCGATCGCCTCTCCGACGCCCTCACCGAGGACGACGTGATCTGCACCGACATGGGCACAAGCCTGACGTGCACGCACGCGACAATCCGCATCAAGCGCGGGCAGCGCATGGTCACCTCGACGGGCCTTGGTGAAATGGGCTTCGGCCTGCCTGGCGCGATCGGTGCCTGTGTGGGTTCGGGTCGACGGAGGACGATCTTCGTCGGCGCTGACGGCTCGCTGATGATGAACCTGCAGGAACTGCAGACGGTGATTCATAACCAGCTGCCACTAAAGATCTTCCTGCTGAACAGCATGGGCTACTTGACGATCCAGCACACGGAGCGAGCTATATTCGGCGACCGCCTCAGCGCCTGCACGCCAGAGTCCGGAGTGACAGTGCCGGACTTCGAGCGGTTGTCGCTGGCCTTCGGCTTCGAGCACTTCCGCCTCACCGACGACACCAAGGTGGACGAGTTCATCGCGGACGTACTCGAGACACCGGGGCCGGTCTTCGCCGAGGTTATGATCCCGGCCGAGCAGTTCCTCGGGCCGAAGATGGCGGTGAAGGTGCGCCGCGATGGCACGCTGTTCTCACCGCCGCTGGAGGATCTCGCGCCGTTCCTGCCGCGTGAGCAACTCGCGGCGAACATGCTCATCCCCATGCTTCCGGAGGAGTAGCGATGCAGCGCAGCCATGCCTACGGCGGCACGTCCTTCTCGCTCGGGCCATTCATCAAGTGCCCACACCCGGAGATGGTCGAGGTGCTGGCGCGCGGAGGCTTCGATTTCGCGGTCGCCGACATGGAGCACACGCCGTTGGAGCCGGCGGCGCTGTACCCGATGGTGCTGGCGGCCGAGCTGTACGGCATGCCGCTCGTGGTGCGTATCCCGCTCCGCAACGAGATGTATTTCAAGAAGGTGCTCGACCTCGGAGTCCGCTACGTGCAGGTGCCCTTCGTCCAGACCGCCGCGGATGCCGAAGAGGCCATGCGGTTAAGTCACTTCTCCCCGGAGGGAGGACGTGGTCTCTGCCGCTTCGTGCGTGCAGCCGGGTTCAGCGACGTCCCCAAAGACAACTATATGCGTGGAGCCAATGAGGATGTCCGACTCGTCCTGCAGATCGAGGACCACGTGGGCGTCGATAACATCGAGGCGATCACGTCGGTGCCGGGTATCGACACGGTCTTCATCGGCCCGTGGGATTTGTCGGCTTCCTACGGTGTGCCCGGGGACGTCTGGAACCCAATTGTCGCGGAGGCGATGCAGAAGGTCGCCACCTTGGTGACCGGGAAGGGCTTGCGCTTGGGGGCATTCACCGACACCGCCGAAGGTGTTCGACGCCTTGCAGACCTCGGAGCGACGCTCATCGAGTATGGCTCGGACCTGCAACTCGCGTACCAAGGCGGCGCGGCACTACGCGCCTCCTTCAGCTAGATTACTGGCTGAACAGAGGTCGCCCTTCGTTCACGGTTCGGACACGTGAGTTCAGATCGCCGGAAGCACCGCGAGGTTGAACTAAGGCTGGGCAGGAATACAATCCGTTTGAAGGGTCGACCGGTCTGTGATTTTCAGGGGCAGTTATAAGCCGACCTTCCTGCTAATAATGAAATTGGGTCGTTCTTTCACTTCCTCGTAAATGAGCGCGAGGTACTCGCCTACAACCCCGAGAAGCAGAGCAACGATCCCAAATCCGATCAACATGACGCAGATGAGCGAACCGAATCCGGGGAAGGGCACCCCATACAAGACAAACCGCGCTGCGAGCACGAAGACCGTGATGGCCGCGAAAGCGCACACGATAAAACCAGTGAGAGTGATCAGCCGCAGCGGCACATAGGAATGGGCGAGAATGCCTTTCCCTGCTAGATCGAGCACAGTGAGCGTATACGCTTTGGATTCGCCGGCGAAGCGAGGTGCTCGCTTCATCGGAATACCGATCGACTTGAAGCCAACCCAGGAGAACAGACCCCGGACGAATCGGTTACGTTCCTCCATCGAACGAACGACCTCGTAAACTTTCCGGTCGACCAATCGGAAGTCAGCGGCGTTGCTGGTGACACGGTCGTCTGTCAGTTTGCCTGCTAGCCAATAGAACAGCTGGGAGTTCATCTTGCGGATCGGTCCGGTGCCAGTCCGCTCGGTCACGACCCCGTATACGTTCTCGTAGCCTTCTTCCCACTTACGGATCATTTCCGGGATGAATTCCGGCGGATCCTGCAAGTCGGCGGTCATAAGCACGACGGCATCAGCGTCGACCACGTTAAGGCCAGCTGTTAGGCCGCCATCCATCCGGAAGTTGCGGGCCAGTTGCAAGATTTTGAACCGCGGGTCCGCCGTATGAATAGCGAGCAACTTGTCCATCGTGTCGTCGGTCGAACCGTTTTCCACGATGATCGCCTCGAACTCGTAGGTCGGCTCGGAGTCGAACACCAGGGCCAGCCGGCGAGCTAGCTCATCGACGCATTCTTCTTCGTTGTACGCCGGGATGATTAGGGAGATCTTCTTCACTCCCACACCTTCCAGGGCGGGTTTCCGCTATTCCACAAGTCGTTCATCAGCTGCGATTCCCGGAATGTATCCATAGGCTGCCAGAATCCGTCGTGAGGGAATGCGGCGATCTGGCGGTCTTCTGCGAGCAGGCGCATTGGCTTGTCCTCGAGCACCGTGTCGTCGTTATCGAGGTAGTCGAACACTCTCGGTTCGAACACGAAGTAGCCGATGTTGACCCAGTCGTCGATCTGCGGCTTTTCGCGGAATCTGGTGACTGCACCGTCCTCCTCGAGGTCGATGACTCCGAACCGGCTCATCGGCTGGGCTGCCGTCACGGTGGCAAGCTTGCCGTGCGCATGGTGGAACTTCAGCAGACCCGCGATGTCGACATTGGCAACAGTGTCACCATATGAACAGAGGAACGTCTCGTCGCGCACGTACTTCTGGATGCGTTTGATCCTGCCCCCCGTCATCGTGTTGAGGCCGGTGTCGGCGACGGTCACTCGCCAGTTGAATTCGTCGTGCGAACCGTGGTACTTGATACTCGACTGGTCGCCGAGGGTGATGGTGAAGTCCAGATTGGACACCCCGTAGTTCGAAAAGTAGTTCTTGATGTGCTCGCTCTTGTAACCCGTGCAGACCACGAACTGGGAAATGTCGTAGTGGCCAAGGATTTTCATGATGTGCCACAGCACCGGCCGACCGCCGACCTCCACCATTGGCTTCGGGCGGAACTCGGTCTCCTCCCGCATCCGGGTCCCAAGACCACCCGCGAGAAGCACGGCTTTCATGACCAGCGGTCCAATCTCACGGTAATCATTCCCCCGCGCGGTTAAGCTGACGCAGCTTCGTGCAGGTGACAGACTAGCAATGTCGCAGCGCGCCCGGTGGGGTTTCAAGGCCGTCGCACACTGTATGGATCATGGACTCTCGAGGAGATCTCATTTCACGACTCGATACAGATGGGTCTGGTGATCGCGGGCTTGAGGAGGATCGCGCGGACATCCTCGCGGCGGTTCGCGGCTACGCGAAGCGCAAGCTCGCGACATCCGAATTCGTCCCCGGCACGACGCCGGTCCCCGTGTCGGGCAAGGTCCTCGACCCACAGGACTTCGCCGCACTGGTCGACGCCTGCCTCGACGGCTGGCTGACCGCAGGTCGTTTCCATCCGATATTCGAGCGCGAACTCGCCCGCTACGTGGGCGCCCGCGGCGCGATCTTCGTCAACAGCGGGTCAAGCGCAAACCTCGTCGCGCTGAGCGCCCTGACGAGCGCGAAATTAGCCCACAAACGGTTCCGGAAGCGGCCGCTCGAGCCCGGTGACGAGGTGCTAACCGTCGCCACCGGCTTTCCCACCACCGTCAACCCGATCATTCAGAACCAACTGCGCCCAGTCGTCGTAGACATCGAGCTGGGCACGTACGATGCGATCCCGGAGCGTCTCCGCGAGGCTGTGGGGCCCAAGACCAGGGCGATCATGATGGCGCACACGCTAGGCAATCCTTTCGACCTGGGTGTTGTGCAGGACCTGTGCGAAAAGCACGGCCTGTGGCTGGTCGAGGACTCGTGCGACGCCCTAGGATCGACCTACGGCGGCAAACGCACTGGCAGTTTCGGCGACACCGCGACCGTGAGCTTCTATCCCGCGCACCACATCACGACCGGCGAGGGAGGTGCCGTGTTCGTGAAATCGGCGCTGGTCCGCAAGCAGGCCGAGTCGTTCCGTGATTGGGGCCGAGACTGCTACTGCGCGCCGGGCGAGGCCAACACGTGCCAGAAGCGGTTCGAGTGGCAACTGGGCGACCTGCCCAAGGGCTACGACCACAAGTACATCTACAGCCACATCGGATACAACCTGAAGGCCACCGACATGCAGGCCGCCATCGGACTGTCCCAGCTGGCCAAGCTCGACGGGTTCGTCCAGGCTCGCAAGGACAACTTCAGCTACCTGATGTCGAGGCTGACCGGGGTCGAGGGACTGCTGCTGCCCGTGGCCACGCCGAAGTCAGACCCCTCCTGGTTCGGCTTCCCGATCACGCTCGACCCCGAGCATCCGGTCGACCGGACCAAGTTCATGCAATTCCTCGACGAGCGCAAGATCGGCTTCCGCCAGCTGTTCGCCGGCAACCTCGTCAAGCAACCGGCCTACCGCAACGTCGATTTCCGGATCGTGGGGGACCTGACTAACTCCGACATCGTGATGAATCGGACGTTCTGGGTGGGCACCTATCCGGGCCTCACCCGGCCGATGCTCGACTTCCTAGCCGAATCGATCCGGGACTACATGGCCGAAGCTGCGCGGTAGCCGTGCACTTCCTGGTCACGGGCCACACAGGGTTCAAAGGGGCCTGGCTGACCCTGCTGCTGCTCAGCCGCGGCCATCAGGTATCCGGCCTGGCGCTCGACCCCGTCGAGGGCAGCCTGTTCAAGCGCGTCGGCCTCGCGGACCGGCTTGCCTCGGACTTTCGGGTCGACATCCGCGACGCGCAGGCCACGATGGCGGCAGTGTCGAGCGCCGCCCCGGATGTCTTGGTGCACATGGCCGCTCAGCCACTGGTCCGCGAGTCGTATTGCCACCCGCGGTACACCTACGAAACCAACGCCATGGGCACGCTGGCCGTGCTCGAAGCCGCCGCGGCCACGCCGTCGGTGCGCGCGCACGTCGTCGTCACCACCGACAAGGTGTACCGCAACGTCGGCCAGGAGGCAGGGTACGTCGAAACTGACCCGTTGGGCGGTGATGATCCCTACAGCGCGTCGAAGGCGATGGCAGACCTGCTGGCGCAATCCTGGATCCGCAGCTTTCCCGGCGCTCCCACCGCCATTGCCCGCGCCGGCAACGTAATTGGCGGCGGCGACGTCAGCCCGGACCGATTGCTGCCGGACCTCGTCACCGCCTACGCGAACGGCCAGGCTCCCCGGTTGCGGTTTCCGCACGCGGTGCGGCCCTGGCAGCACGTACTCGACTGCCTCAACGGCTATCTCACGCTGGTCGACGCACTACTTGCCGGTTCGGGACTCGGCCAGTGGAACTTCGGGCCGGGTCGAGACAGCTTCGTCGAGGTCGGCCAGGTGGCCAGCCTGGCGGCCGAACTGTGGGGCGGCGGCGCGCATTGGGAACTCGACGCAGGCGATCATCCGCACGAGGCGAACCTGCTGGCTCTAGACACTTCCAAGGCGCAGCGCGAACTCGGCTGGAGCAATCGACTCGGCTTCCGCGATGCGGTGGCCTGGACGGTCGACTGGGAACGGCGCGTGCATGCGGGCGCTGACCCACTGGGTGTGACTCAGGAACAGATTGCCTCGTTCGAGAGCCTGGGATGAGCGAATTCGACCTATCACCCGAATCGGCGCCGCCGGGGCCGCTGATCCGGATTATTCGCGATCAGCGGGTGGCCTTCTTGGTGGTCGGGGCTATCAACACCGTCGTCGGGTTGGCGATCTTCGCCGCTTTCTCAGTAAGCGTCGGCCACGTCGTCGATCAGCGGTTCGGCAAGGTTGCGGGGTCATTGGTGACACTGGGCATCACGCACGTGTTGAGCGTGCTGTTCGCCTTTGTAATGCAACGACGGTTTGTGTTTCGTGTCAGCGGACACGTGCTGCGTGACCTCGTACGGTTCTGGAGCGTGTACCTGACGGCAGCCGGCGTCAACTTCGTCGCCTTGCCTCTACTGGTTGAGCTGGGTTTGGACCGTATCCGGGCGCAGGTGATCATCGTCGCATCCACCACGCTGCTGAGCTACTTCGGCCACCGATACTTCTCTTTCAGACGTAATACCACCGATACTCCGGACGAAACGCCGCGCAGGTAGGTCCGTACCGATGACGGCTCCAACACGCGGGCCGGGTTTGTTCCAACGGCTCCCTGCGGCAACACCTTGGCGAAGTGTCGGGTCCTTTGTGTCGTTTACTCCGGCATCAGCTCGGGCGCACCCGAGGAGGACTGACAGTTGTATTTGTTGGAGCTTCTGCGAGCCGGCCCGGGTCATTGCCGTCTGAGGGAGCGGGTCGTCGCGCGTAGGAGACGATGATCGCCGCGCAGGCGATCAGCCACAGGAATGGCGTCACGAACAATGTGGTTTGGACAATTGTCGTATTGCCGATCACCCCTTTGGCTCCCATTTGTCCGAAGATCGGTACTTGAAGCACCGGGCCTGGCAGGGCGGTCTGGGCGATGCTGAGTGCCGCGGCCAGAGTTACGCAGATGCCGACCAGCCGACGGGGATCGCTTTCGGTTGAAAGCTGGTCAAATATCCCAGCGCCAGGCTGCCCGCCGGGGTCCCGGACAGCGAGCGCAGCGACTGCCAACGCGAATGCCAGGTAATAGTGGTTTGCGTGGGGAACACAAAGGACAGCGGAAGCCAGCAACACAACGCCCACCAGAACAGGCGGGATGCGCCGGCCAAGAGCCAGCACGGATACGACGAAGATGGCCAGCACGCCATAACCGAGCAGTGATCGCGGACCGGCGAGGAAGCCGTCCGGTATTTTGCCGCCCGTTTGGACGGCCTTGACCATATCCGGCATCAATAGGAGCGCTCTGCCGAAAGACACGTTTCGGATATCGGTGATCCCTGGGCCGGAACTCGTGCTGATGTTGTGCAAAGTCTGTGCGATTGTCTCCGGAAAATTTCGCGGCCACAGCAGATATGCGGCGATGTTGGAGGCCACGACGCCGACGAAGGCGAGTCCGCCTAACCGCCATTGTCGGACCGCAAACAACGCGATCACGAGGACGGCAAACTGTGGTTTCACCAGCGCGGCCAAGACCACCATGATCGCCACCAGACCCCACCGCCGTCGGCGCAATGCCACCAAAAAAACCAGCGCGATCGGCACTACGAACCCGACCGAGTTACCGCGATCGATGACCGCCCACGCCGGGACAGCTGCGGCGCCTAACGCAACGAAGACCACCACCCGCTCCAGACCGCGTGCCCCACGGGCTGCCCAGACCGCAGGAGAAAGAACCGCGATCGTCAGGGCGAGCAGGTAACCGATTAACCCCAGTAGGGGAGCGCCCAGCCATTTGGCGGGGAGTCCGAACAACATATGCGGCAGCATGGCGGCCGCCGGGTACTGGTTCCCCGATGGCTGGTTGGCCCAGGGGAGGTACAGATAGGGCTCCCAGGGGTTGGACCGCGATCCGGTGCTCACGACTGCTCCGTAGTCGCTGAAGCAGTGCCGACCGACCGGCGTGCTCCAGTCAAGGTCGCAGTCCTGGGGGATGGCCAAATGGGAGGAAATCACGTCGACCGCGAAGCACTGGGTGAGGAGGTAGCCCATTGCCGCCGAAAACGCCGACACGAGAAGGACGGTGCTGAGCAGGATGGTGCGCTCCGACTGGCGAGCGATCGCGCCCCGCAGCTCTTTCAAGCGTCGATTCATCATCTGCATCCTCACTGTTTATCCCGGACTCCGCCCGGCATTCAGGCAGCGTCGTGGTCCTTCGGGGTCTCTCCAATCGCGTCGCCCGCGTCTGATGACCGTCCAGTTCTGCTCTAAAATTTGTCGAGGGAAACGGCGACGCTGGTAGGCCCGGACGGAACGCGCAGTCAACCGTGTGCCGTGTAAGCCCAACAACTGGTGGTTGAGATAGCACCCGCACAGTAGAGCCGGTGCCAACCAGTTTCTAATGGACGCCATCCACCATGCTGGCCGACGATTGACCGACCACCCGGTCGCTGCCACGGCGGCAACCATAGCATCGGCGGGTACGGCTTATCCGGTAAATGGGAAGGCTCTTCCAGACCGAATATCACAGTGGCGGCTACTGTCTCCGGCCAGCAGGGGCGGTTGCTTGGTGCCGGCAACCCCATGAACCACGAATTTGCACGCTTCCCGGACGCAGCCAGTCAACCGCGTCTGCGAGTCGCCACCACGATGCACGGCATAGATCCAGGAAGCTGGCGATTCCCCCTCAGCTCGGTTGTTCCAGTCATCCGTGTTCCACAGCCGAACTCGCCCACTCGCAAATGAATTCGATGACTCACCGCTAGCCTCGGGGCAGTCAAAACCATCACCACCTGTGAGGTCGAACTGCGCCAGGATGGCGCAAGAAGGCTCCAAACCGAATGACCGAAGCCACTCGGTCACGTTGAATGTGGATCTTGATATGGTCGCCACACGAACAGGCTCCTTCGCTCCCACAAGGAAAAGGTCCTAAATTCTGGCACTTCCGGATGAGCACGCACCAAGCACCATGAGGTCACCGTGAAACTTGCGAGGATACTGCCCACGAAATCCAACCGGACTTCGTTTCTGGCTGCTGCCCGCTACCGCGTGACCCGCGATGCTTTGCGCTTCGTTTGCGAAACCCACCAGGAGCTCCCAACGGAGCCGTCCCCCGCTCGTCGCACCCTCGTTCTGTTTGCACACTTTGATCCCCAGGGCGTCCTCGATCCTTATGTCGCGTACTACTTGAAGGCGCTGCACGGACTCGGGGCATCTATCGTTTTTGTCTCTGGCTCACCCAACCTCACGCCGGAGTCAGTCGCTCCCATCCGCTCTCTCTGTGCCGGCATCTACACTCGCCGCACGCTATCGTTCGATTTCGGCTCCTGGCATCTCGCGTGGTGCATCCTCAGACAGCACGGCTGGTCGCTCGATCAGTTCGACCGCTTCGTCCTCGCCAACGACAGTGTGTTCGGTCCGCTTTTTCCCATCGAAGAAATGTGGAGCTCGTTTCGCGGTGCCGACATGTACGGCGCCATCGAAAGTGCCGAGCTGGGCCTGCACCTCCAGTCCTTTTTCCTCGCTTGGGAGCTGAACTCGCGAACCCGCCCCTTCCTCAACGACTTCTGGGATGGCTTCCAGTACATCGTCGATAAAGACGCCCTTATCCGGCGTTACGAGATCGGGTTGTCAAAGCGTGCTCGTCGCGCAGGGCTCACCATCAAGCCGTTCGTTGCTCTGGATGCCATCAAAGAAGCCTATGGCCGCTCACCCGCGCATCAGTGGGCGGGCAGGTTCTCCGGGCCACCTGTCAACAACACGCTTTACTTCTGGGACGGACTGATTGAGCACCTCCGATTCCCCTTCCTCAAAACGATCCTGCCGCGCTATAACGAGCCGTGGCATGACTCCATGGCACGCTTGCAGGACTTCATCGAGCAGCACACCGCCTATCCCTACGAACTGATCCAATCGAACGTGGACAGGCTCGGCTGCGGGGCGCCTTCGTGGGTCAAGCCTTCAGGTACGCCTTAACGGCTGTAGCCATTGCGGGGCATCGGATAGGGGAGAGTGATCCGGTCGGTCAACGGGTTGCGACAGCGGATACACTCCAAATAGCTACCGCGACAATGGAATATCTCGATCCCTTACGACCCGCCGAGTGATTTAGGTCGCCGCGATTCACTCGCCAGCCCCTCCCGGAATCGTCGCGCGCGGGCAAATTCACGGACCGGCGCCAGCGCCAAAGTCTTCAGACGTGCCCGCCGCTCCGGCCCCAACGCCGAGACGACACCTAACAGCGTCAGCCACCTGGCAACCCACCACACTGTCGCGGCCCCCCGAATAGCGTTGGTAGAAGCGGGATCCACGATCATCCAGGTGAGAATACGTAGCTGGTCGAGCCAGTGCCGTTGAGCGCGCTTGATGTGCGCGGTCTCTGTGTCGGCCGTGTGATATCGGACTGAAAGTTCCTGTGGCACAAAGCAGACCGCGGACCGAAGCATCAGTCGTAGCCAGAAATCCAAGTCGACGGTCTGATGGATGTCGTCGCGCAAGCCGCCAGCATCGATTGCCAGTTGTCGCCGAAACATGACGCAGGTCGGTTCGCCAATCAGATTAGCGCTCGCGCCGTAAATGCCTACTATCTGCAGGACCAGCGACGGTCCGCGGTTGTATTCTCTCAATTTCGCGAACAAGGTGTGGAGTTTGCTTGGTACCTGCTGTCGCGACCCTTTGGGGATGTTCTCACTCACCACGCGCCTGGGCGCGAAGGCCATACCGACACTTGGGTCATCGAAGCACCGGGCCAGCGTCCGCAGGGCGTGAGGGAGTAGCCAGTCGTCGCCGTGGACGAACTGGATATAGTCGCCGCGGGCGAGTGTCAGACACCTATTATGGTTTCCGTTGAGGCCTAGGCGAGACTCATTGCTTATCAGTCGATCTCCCGTTCGGAGCAGTGTGGCGGCAATGGTGGCGCCATCATCAATCGACTGATCATCGAGGACCACGATCTCGAATTCGACGCCATCCTGATCCAGGATGCTGCGCAGGCAACGCTCGATCGTCTTGCTGTTGTTGTACATCGGCACGCACACGGAGATCAGGGGACTGAACTGCGCGTCGTTAAGCCGGTCGGGAAGCACCCTGAGCGCCTCTCATGCGCTGGACTCAGCGGCTTTCCGATAGCCGCGCACGGCTATCGGCGTGCATACCGCGAGCAGTCCGATAGCCCAGATGAGCGTCATCGCCAGAGGCCCCGCGAGGGGGCCGCCGTGGGCGAGTGCCCGCATGGTCTCGATCGGCGGCGATATCGGCTGCAGGCGGACCACCGGCTGAAACCATTGCGGGAATAGCTTGATTGGAGTGATACCGGGGTTGACGAACGCTAGCGAGAAGGTTATACCCAGCAGCCAGGTCATCGCGCCGCGCCCATGGGTGCGAAGAGCGAGCGCGACTACGAGCGCCGCAAATCCGGTTACCACGATCGAGGGGATCAGAATGTATAGCAGCGCCGAGGGCCAGCCGTTCGTGAACCGTAGCCCCATTGCCATCGCGAGGGCGGTGATCAACGCCGTCCCGATGAACGCACGCACGGCCTCGGCGGTCAGCAGTCCGGCAAACGCGCTTGCCCGGTGTACGGGCAGTACCCACATCCGGCTGATGACCCCTAACTGACGGTCGATCGAAATGCCAACCGAGTTGCCCAGGGAGCCAAACAGCGCGGACAGCACAGCGCACATCGGGGCGAGGCCGTAGACGCTTTCAGCGCCCGTGACCTTGTGCACTTGGTCGCCCAATACAACTTGGTAGACGACCATGAGCGAGACGGGAAAGAGCAGCGACGCCATGAGCACCGCTCTGTCGCGCCGCCACCGGGTGAGGAGTCGACCGGCCTGCACCCAGCTCTGCGTTAGCAGTGAGCTTTGTGTCGCGGTTTGCGGTACCACTAGATGCGCCTCTGCATCCGCAGCGTGATTGCGCCGAAGACCAGTACCATACCCACGCACCAGGCCAGACTGGCTACCAAGTTGCCAACGGCCACATGCCCCCCGGCCAGGCCGCGCAGTGTTTCGGCGAATTGTGAGACCGGCTGGTTGCGTACCAACGGGCGCAGCCAGCCGGGAAAGGTTTTCTCGGGGGCGATTCCGGTGGACAGCATGAACAGCAGCAATTGGGGGATAAACACCAGGTGGCTAGCGCCCTGGATACTGTCTGTACTTGATCCCAACGCGTCGGCCCCCAGCGCCACGGCCAGGCACAACAGCAATGCGATCAGCACGAAGGTTGCCGCGTAGCCCAGTCCGCCGGCCATCCGGAATCCGAAGGCATAGCCGGTGAGCATCGCCACCATGAGGGTGAGTGCGGCGCGCATCAGAGTGGCCACCAAGCGGGCGCTCACCGGGACTGCCGCGGCGATCGGTAGTGTCGCCAACCGCTCGCCGAGCCCACTCAGATGATCGCGTGCCGCGCGGTCCGCGGTCATCAGCGCAACGAAGACCACTGACTGGACGACCACCGCGGGTAGCAGATACTGCGAATAACTCACGCTGCCGGTGTCGATTAGGCCGTGCAGCGCGACTGTGAAGCCTGCCAAATAGGCGGCGGGGGAGGCAATCTCGAAGATCAGCCCGCCGTCGCGCGCCGCGGACATCAGCGAACGCTCAGTCAGGGCGGCCAAGGCGCTCATGATCGGGTGACGGTCCGCTCCGTGAGGTGCAGGAACGCCTCGTCAAGCGAAGGTTTACGCAAGGAGATGTCGGCGAGTTCGACGCCGGCGGCGTCGACCCGGCGAAACACCTCACCCAATGTGGCCACCCCGTCTGGGGCGAACACCGACACGGAGCTCGTGTCAGCGTCGATATCGATCCCGTTGAGCCCGTTCAACGCCGTCACGACATGCGTTAGGTCGGCCGGATTGGCCGGGGTCACCTGGCAGTAGCTGGTGCCTACCCTGCGCTTGAGGTCCTCGGCGGTGCCGCTGGCGATCACCTGTCCGTGGTCGATGACGACGATCGAGTCGCTCAGCAGGTCAGCTTCTTCCAGGTATTGCGTGGTAAGCAACACAGTGATGCCCTGCATGGCCAACGAGCTCACCAGGGTCCACACGTCGCGGCGACTGCGCGGGTCCAGGCCCGTGGTCGGCTCGTCGAGGAAGAGCACCTTCGGCGGCACCACCAGGGCGCTGGCGAGGTCGACGCGCCGCATCATGCCGCCGGAATAGGTGGATAGCCGCCGGTCGGCGGCGGCGACCAGGCCGAACTGTTCGATCAGCTCGTCGGCGCGGGCCTTTGCCTGCTGGCGACGCAGGCCGCGCAGCCTGCCGAACAACACCAGGTTTTCCCGGCCGGTCAGCATCAAGTCCATCGCGCTGAATTGCCCGGCCATCCCGATACTGGCGCGTACCTGGGCGGCCTGGCGGACGATGTCGAACCCCGCGACGCTGGCACGCCCCGAAGTGGGGCGCATCAGCGTAGAGAGGATGTTGATGGTGGTCGTCTTGCCGGCGCCGTTGTGGCCGAGGAGGCCGCACACCGTCCCCGCCGGAATCGAAAAGCTCACCCCATTCAGCGCGATCGTGTCTCGTCCGAATGTCTTTGTGAGGCCTTCAACCTCGATCGCCAATGGTCTCACAGTAGGGAGTATTTCATGGTCGGTGCCCGCCGTTGGCCGTGTTGGAGCATGCCAGGCATCGAAAGTTTGCTGCTGCTCCCTGCGGTGGCGACCGGCCATCCTAGACGGACGGTCTCGGGATCTCGGTTGTGGGCGTGTCGTCGCTGAACTCTCGGTGTAGCACCAGGGAGCGCACCAGCGGGCGCGGCCCCTCCGCCCGAAGCATCTGACTCGCGGGGCGCGGACGAACTATCTGGGGCCACCAGAACCAGCGTCCGAGCAGCGCGGCAATGGACGGTGTCATGAAGGAGCGGACGATCAAGGTGTCGAACAACAGCCCCAGGCCGATGGTGGTACCGACCTGACCGATGATCCGCAGGTCGCTGGCCGCCATCGAGGCCATCGTGAATGCGAATACCAAGCCCGCATTGGTCACGACTTTACCGGTGCCGCCCATCGCCCGGATGATGCCGGTGTTGATGCCGCCGGCCATTTCCTCTTTCATCCGGGATACCAGCAGCAGGTTGTAGTCGGACCCCACCGCCAAGAGGACGATCACCGACATCGGCAGCACCATCCAGTACAGTTTGACGCCCAGGATGTATTGCCAGATCAGTACTGAGAGCCCGAATGATGAGCCGAGCGACAGCGCCACCGTGCCGACAATGACCAGTGAGGCTACAAAACTGCGCGTGATGATCAGCATGATGATGAAAATGAGGCAGAGCGCACCGACTCCCGCGATAAAGAGGTCGTAGGTGGAGCCGTCGCGGAAGTCCTTGAATGTCGATGCCGTGCCGGCGATATAGATCTTGGACGGCTCCAGTGGTGTGGTCTTGAGTGCCTCCTCGGCCGCCGTCCGTATCTTACCGATACGCGCGAGGCCCTCGGGCGCCGCGGGATCGCCCTTATGCGAGATGATGAATCGAGCCGCTTTCCCGTCTGGGGAAAGGAACTGACTCATCGCCTTTTTGAAGTCTTCGTTCTTGAAGATGTCGGGCGGCAGATAGAAGGAATCGTCATCCCTGGCGGCGTCGAACGTCGCGCCCATGGCGGTGGCATTCTCTTTTTGGTTTTCCATCTGCCCAAGCGTCCCGTTCATGGTGCTGTAACTGGTCAGCAACATGTTCCGCGCGTCTTCCGCGATTGCGATTGACGGCGGGAAAATCTCGAGCAGCTGCGGCAGCAGCGCATCCATCTTGTCCAGATCGACGATGAGCGCATCCAGCTTATCGCTCAGCGTGTCGACACCGTCGAGCGTCTCAAAGATATGCCTCAGCGACCAGCAGATGGGAATGTCGTAGCAGTGCCGCTCCCAGTAGAAGTAACTCCGAAGCGGTCGGAAGAAATCTTCGAAATCGGAGAGGTGGCCTCTGAGGTCCGATATAACGTCGCGCATTTCTTTGGTTTTGGCGATCGAGTCGTGCGTAATTGCCGTTATCTGCTTCTGCAATGCGTACATACGCTTCATCGTCGCGATTTGAAAGGACATCACGTCAGCCTGATGGAGCATGTCTTGCGTACGGTCTTTCATGTATTTCTGATCTTGCTGCATAACCGAATATTGCATTTGCAGTAAGAACGGTATCGACGTGTGCTGAATGGGCGTGCCCTCAGGCCGGGTAATTCCCTGCACCCGAGAGATGCCCGGAATCCTGAATATCGCCTTCGCAAGTCTGTGCAGGACCAGAAAATCCGCGGGATTGCGCATATCGTGATCCGATTCGATCATCACGATTTCGGGCATCATTCGCGATTGAGAGAAATGACGATCGGCGGCCGCGTATCCAACGTTCGCCGGAATGTCATTGGGCATGTAGAACCGGTTGTTGTAGCTGGTCTGGTAGCCGGGCAGCGTCACCAGACCCACGATCGCGACGGCGATCGTCGCCGCGAGGATGGGCGCGGGCCAGCGGACAATCGCCGTGCCGATGCGGCGCCATCGGCCGAACGCGAGAACACGCTTGGGGTCGAAGAGCCCGAAGCCACTCCCGATGGTGAGAACCGCGGGAACCAGCGTGAGCGCGATCACGACGGCCACGAGCATGCCCACGGCGCACGGCACGCCCATGGTCTGGAAGATCGGCATCCGGGTGAAACCCAGGCACAACATCGCGCCGGCGATCGTCAAACCGGACCCCAAGACCACGGGAGCGACCCCGCGGTAGGTGGTGTAGAAGGCCGTCTCCCGGTCCTCGCCGGCCTGACGTGCCTCTTGATATCGGCCGAAGAAGAAGATCGCGTAGTCGGTTCCCGCCGCCATCGCGAGGGCTACCAGGAGGTTCACGGCGAAAGTCGAGAGCGCGACGAGACTGTGATCGCCGAGGAACGCCACGATCCCCCTGGCGGCAAAGACCTCGATCCCCACGGTGACCAACAACAAAATTACGGTGAAAATCGACCGGTAGACGAAGAGCAGCACCACGAAAATGATGAATGCGCCCACCGCGGTCATCTTCAGAATCGATCGGTCACCGGCCTGCTGCATATCCGACAACAGCGCTGACGGGCCGGTGACGTAGACCTTGACTCCCGGTGGCGGGGGTGTCCGCGCGATGATAGCGCGGACCGCGGCAATGGAGTCCTGGCCCAGCGTCGTGCCCTGGTTGCCTGCGAGATTTATCTGCACATAGACGGCCTTGCCGTCGTCACTTTGCGCACCCGCCGCCGTCAGCCGGTCTCCCCACAGATCCTGTACGTGCTCGACGTGCTTCGGGTCGGCTTTTAGCGCGTGGACCAATTGGTCGTAGTACGTATGAGCGTCGTCCCCGAGGCGCTGCTGCCCCTCCAGCACGACCATCGCAATACTGTCCGAATCGGACTCCTTGAAGTCCCTGCCCATGCGCTGCATGGCCTGGACCGCCGGTGCGTCCTGAGGGGCCAATGGCACCGAATGTTCGCGACCGACCGTCTCCAGCCAGGGAACACCGAAGGTCACCAGCAGCGTCAGCGCCACCCACGCCAGCACGATGAGCACCGAAAGCCTACGGATGCTCCGGGCGAAGAAAGGGGCTCGAGCGTGCTCGGTGGTCATGCGGCCCTCAGCCGATGCGGGACGCTCGCGGCCTCGACCGCACCGTTCACTGCGGCGCAGCGGTGCATGCCGTCCCTGTTGTCCTGTGTCACGATGTTCCCCACGGTCGCGATCCCTGTGCTGAAAGTGGAAGTCCGGCAGTTAGAGCGGCTCTTTGAGCAACAGCGAGCGCACCAAAGGTCGGGGCCCCAACGGCCGAAGCAACGAGCTGGCGGGTCGCGGACGCACGCGTTGCGGCCACCAGAACCAGCGTCCCAGCAACGCGGCGACGGATGGCGTCATGAATGCGCGCACGACCAACGTGTCGAACAGCAGACCCAACCCGATCGTCGTACCCGTCTGGGCGACGCTGCGCAGGTCACTGACACCCATCGAAGCCATGGTGAAGGCGAACACCAGGCCGGCGTTGGTGACGACCTTCCCGGTGCCGGCCATCGCCCTGATGATGCCGGTGTTGATACCGGCGGCCAATTCCTCTTTCATTCGGGAGACCAGCAGCAGGTTGTAGTCCGACCCCACCGCCAAGAGGACGATCACGGACGTCGACAGCACCGTCCAGTGTAGTTGCAGGCCAAGAAGATACTGCCAGACGAGCACGGACAACCCGTACGACGCACCCATTGACAGCAAGACCGTACCGACGATCACCAGCGCCGCGATAAAGCTCCGCGTCATGATCAGCATGATGATGAAAATGAGGCAAATTGCGGCGACTCCCGCGATCAAGAGGTCCCATTTGGAGCCGTCCACGATGTCTTTCGTGATGGCCGCGGTGCCGGTGAGGTAGATCTTGGCATCCTCCAAAGGAGTCCCCTTGAGCGCCTCCTCGGCCGCGGTCTTGATGGGCTCCACGCGCGAAAGGCCTTCGGGCGTAGCTGGATCACCCTTTTGCGAAATGAGCATGCGGACATCTTTGCCGTCCGGTGACATAAAGATTTTCTCGACCCGCTTGAACGCCTCCGAGTCGTTGATAATCCCCGGCGGCAGGTAGAAAGAATCCTCGTTCCGGGATTGGTCGAAAGCCTGCCCCATCGCAGCCGAATTATTGCCCTGCGATTCCATCTGGCCCATGACGCCGCCCATGGTGCTGTGCATGGTCAGGATCATGGTGCGCATGCTCTGCATGCTTTCGATCATGGGCGGCAGCAAAACGACCATTTGCGGAAGCAGCACGTCGAGTTGGTCCAGATCCGCCACCAGCTCTTTGAGCTTGTCGGTTATCTCGTCTACGCCGTCGAGCCCATCGAATATCGATCGGATCGAAAAGCATACGGGAATGTCGTAGCAGTGCCGTTCCCAGTAGAAGTAACTCCGGATCGGCCGGAAGAAGTCTTCGAAGTCGGAAATCTTGTCACGCAGTTCGTCCGTGATCTCCTGCATCTCGTGCGTTTTGCCGACCATGTCATGGGTCGTGGCGACGAGCTCCTTCATCAGGCCATACATGTGCTGCATGATCTGGATCATCTTGCCCAGCTCTTCGGCTTGCTTGAGCATGTCGTCCATGCGGTCTTTCTGGAAGGCCATGTTCACCTGCTGGCTGGCCTGCGACATGCTCACGATCCAGGGGATCGTCGTGTGTTCGAGGGGGATGCCCTCGGGTCGGGTGACCGACTGCACGGTGGAAACACCCGGAACGGCAAGAACGCCTTTGGCCACCTTGTTCAAAACGATCATGTCGGCGGGATTTCGTAGATCGTGATCGCTCTCGAGCAGCAAAATCTCGGGCATCATCGTTCGCGATTGAGGAAAGTGGCGCTGTGCGGCAGCATTTCCCACACTCGCGGGAATATCGGTGGGGATGAATTTCTGATCGTCGTAGCTGGGGTTGTAATTCGGCAGGGTCAACAGACCGATAAGCGCGATCGCAAGGGTCGTGACGAGAATGGGCGCGGGCCACCGCACGATCGCCGTGCCGATCCGCCGCCAGCGATGGGTCGTAATTACCCGTTTCGGATCGAACACGCCAAAACGGCCGGCCACGACAAGAAGCGCCGGCGCGAGCGTCAGCGCAACCAAAACCGCAACGGTGATACCGATGGCGCAAGGGATGCCGAGGGGCTGGAAATACGGCAACCGGGTGAAGTTGAGGCAGAAAACCGCCCCGGCGATCGTCAACCCAGAAGCCAACACGACCTTGGCCACACTGCCGAACGTGGTATAGAAAGCCGTTTCTCTGTCTTCGCCGGCCTGACGTGCTTCCTGATATCGCCCGACGAAGAATATCCCGTAGTCGGTTCCCGTCGCGATGACCGCGGCGACCAGCAGGTTGACGGCGAATGTGGTGAGGCCCAATAGCTGGAGATGACCGAGGAACGCGACTATTCCACGTGACACCTGCAATTGCAGCCCGACCATCAGCAGCAAAAGAATTACCGTCAAGACCGACCGGTATACGAGAAGCAGGGTAATGAAGATCACCGCGAGGCTCGTGACGGTGACCAGCATGACGGTCTTTTGACCGGCGATGTTCATATCCGCCACTGTTGGCGCGGGGCCCGTCACATAGGCCTTCAAGCCGTTCGGCGTGGGCGTTCGCGCCACTATTTGCCGAACCGCCGCTACCGATTCGTCTCCCGCGGCACCACCCTGGGTGCCGGCAAGCTGGACCTGCACATACACGGCCTTTGAGTCGGCACTCTCCGCGGCTTTCGACGTGACCGGATCGCCCCAGAAGTCCTGGACGTTCTGCACGTGCTTATCGGCTCGCAACTCATGGATCAACTGGTTGTAGTACTTGTGCGCGTCGTCGCCCAGGGGTTGCTGACTCTCCAGGACGATCATCGCCAAAGCGCCGGAGTTCGTTTCCTTGAAGTCTTGGCCCAGGTGCTCCATCGCCTTGAACGACGGTGCGGCAACGGGACTCAGCGGGACCGCATTCTCCGCCTCGACCTGCTCCAGTGGGGGAACGCCGAGCGCCACGATGACGGCGATCCCCAACCATCCCAAGATGATGGGTATCGAAAGCGCATGGATCATCCGCGCTATGAACGGCCTTGACTGGCGGCCATTTTCCATATGCACGTCGTCGCTATGCACGTCGCTCATGTGGCCGTCAGCATGCAGTAGGTGAACGCGTTCAATTCGTGCGAAACCCTCTCGGCTTTGACAACCCCGTCAACCACGATGCGGCAGCCGAGCATGTCGCCATTGCCTTGTGCCACAACGTTTCCCAAGATTGACGGCAGCGTCGTGGAAATATCGAAAGACCATGGCACGGGCTGTCCGTTGACATGCACCGGGTTACCGTCGACGTCGAAATAGCTGATGTCGGCAGTTGTTCCCGGCGGACCGAAAATCTCGTACCTGATGTGCTTGGGGTTGAAAGGCTTGGTGTCTTTGATCCTGGTGTCGGCGTATGACTCGCGCTTCTCGGAGCCGAAGATGCCGTGCAACCGTGACACGGTCAAGCCTCCGGCGGCGACCACGGCCACGATGAGAAGGGGGATCCAAAGCCGCTTCAGCGCGGCAATGATTCCCGCTCCGCGGGGATGAGTTTGTTGGCGTCCGACCGGCCGCTGAGGGCCAGTCGGAGATTGGCGACCAATGCCCAAGAAGCCACGTCGGCGACCATTCGGCTGGCCACTGTCGCGGCCTTCCGTCGCGTCTCCGGGCCGGGCCCGCACGTCGGGTTCGGTCACCGCACCCCCTTCTACCCGTTTCACGTCGTCTTGTTATTCCGCCGGCCCTAACAAGCTGTTACACGTTGGAAGCGATACGCCAGGTGAGGGCACTCCGAATGCGGTGTACGTCGCAGACTAGTCGTGCTTCGGCACCTCATACGAGCCCCGCCCCCGGGGAGCGCGACCGAGTCTTCATGAGTAAACCACGCCAATCGTCTCCGTATCAGCCCTTCGGCAACGAGATACGGGATCGTAATGCATACCGCATGCGTAACGGCACTTTTTCGATCTTTCGGCCGGATGATTCACCCGGTTGTCACCGAGCAGTCCACGCAGTCCGGAACGGCACACGTCCACCCACGATGCGCCCGGCGGCCGAAGCCCGCTGAGTGATCAGCAGCCCTAGTCAGCTAACGACGATCGCCGCCCGGAGTCAATGGGTTCGCGGGGCCACCTTGCGTGGCAGCCGGTGGACGCTCCCAGAGTGGGTCGTCACACCCGTTTCCGCGATGTTCTCGCCGCCGCCGCCGGTTCGCCTCGTGGTGATTTTCGCGGTTGCTCCAGGGCCGGTATCCTGGCCGGTGACAACCACCCAAAATTGCATCGTCCTTGAAGGTCGACCACGCCCAATCGCCAACCGCACCGGTGGGCCTTTGTTGCAGGTCACAGCTGCCAACGGCGGCAGCTGCGCAGCCCACCAGTCCAATTCTTAGGCTGCGTTAAGAGCCTGACAGGTCACACCGGGAACTTTGTCCAAATCACGGCGGCACGCTGGTGCCTCCAGTAGGGTTTGGACCGTTCCACTCATGTCAACTAGGCATCCTGGAGAACCGTGAGCATCAATCCGTTCGACGACGACAACGGCAGCTTTTTCGTCTTGGTGAACGACGAGGAGCAGCACAGCCTGTGGCCGGCCTTCGCTGATGTTCCAGCCGGCTGGCGAGTGGTGTACGGGGAGACGGATCGCGCTGCGTGCTTGGAGTACATCGAACAGAACTGGCCCGACATTCGGCCAAAGAGTCTGCGCGACAAGCTCGCATCGGGTCGGGGTTTTGAGCAGTAACGAGTCGGGGTATGGGGCGGATGGAGCTTTGGGGGAGTCGATGGGAGATGGTGATCGCGCACTTCCGCTGACGCGCGGGCAGCTTGACATCTGGCTCTCGCAGGAAACGGGCTTCGTCGGCACGGAGTGGCAGCTTGGCCTCTTGATAAAGATCGAGGGTCCGGTTGACCGGGACGCGCTTGAGCGCGCCCTCACCCAGACCGTCGCGGAGGCCGAGGCCGGCCGGGTCTCGTTCTTCGAGGTCGACGGGCACGTCGTGCAGAAGCCGATCGACTACCCGAACGTCGAACTGACTTTCCACGACTTGACGTCCTTGCCGGATCCCGTGCAGGAAGCCCGCGCCATCGCGTCGTCCATCCAGCGCACGCCGATGGCATTGAACGGTCAGCTGTTCCAATTCGTGTTGTTCCAGACACAGGCTGCCGAGTTTTATTTGTTCGGTTGCTGCCACCACATCGCAATCGACGGATTGGGAATGGCGCTGGTATGCCGTCGAGTCGCCACGATTTATTCGGCCATGGCTGCCGGAAAACCCATTCCTGACGCCTACTTCGGTTCGGCCCAGGATTTGGTGGACCTGGAGTCGGAGTACGAAGCGTCCTCCGACTATCAGGAGGACAAGGAGTACTGGAGCCACAACCTGCCGCCGGAGACCTCGTGGGTTGACCGGCCCACCGACGCCCCGAGCGGCCGGGACCACTATTCGCCGTCCGCCTCCGTCCAGCTGGACCCGTCCGTCACCACCCGGATCAAGGAGCTGTCCAAGAAGCTGGGCATCCGCCGGTTCTCCGTCACCACCGCGGCCTGCGCGCTGCTGGTGCGGGCGTGGTCGGGGAGCGGCTCGCAGGTCGCGCTCGACTTCCCGGTGAGCCGGCGGGTGCGCCCGGAGTCGAAAACCCTTCCCGGGATGTTCGCCGGGGTGGTGCCGCTGGTGCTGGACACCCCGCCCACGGGCACGGTCGCCGACTTCTGCAAACACGTCGACATTCGCATCCGGGAGCTGCTGCACCACCAGCGGTTCCCCGTGCACACCCTCGAGAGCGATGGCCTCCGGCAGGCGGCGAGCCGGGTCGGCATCAACTTCCTCCCGATGCGGCTCACCCTCGACCTCGCCGGATCGCCGGCGACCGCCACCTACACCAACCACGGGCCGGTGGGGCACTTCAGCCTGTTCTTCCTCGGTTCCGGCGATCAGATGTTCCTGAGCACCGCGGGGCCGGGCCAGCCGTTCGCCGACTTCGGTGTCGCCGATCTGGCGGCCCGGATGCAGCAGGTGCTGGAGGAGATGACCGCCGACCCGGAGCGGTGGCTGTCGTCGATCGACCTGCTGGCCGCCGACGAGCCGGCCAAGCTCGACGAGTGGAGCAATCGGGCGGCGCTGGCCGAACCGGTGCCCGCCCCGGTGTCGATCCCGGTCGCGTTCGCCGAACACGTGCAGCGGACGCCCGATGCGCCGGCCGTGACCTGCTCCGCCAAGTCGTTGACGTTCGCCGAACTGGACGAGGCCTCCAACCGGCTGGCGCACCTGCTGGCCGGCCACGGGGTGGGCCCGGGTGGCTGCGTCGCGGTGATGTTCCCCCGGTGCACCGACGCGATCGTGGCGATGCTCGCGGTGCTCAAGACTGGTGCGGCCTACGTGCCGATCGACCCCGCGCACTCCGCGGCGCGCATGGAGTTCGTGCTCTCCGACGCGGCGCCGAGCGCGGTCATCACCACGGCCGACCTGCGTTCGCGGCTGGACGGCCACGACCTGCTGGTCGTCGATGTCCACGACCCGGCGGTCGACGCCCAGCCCGCCACGCCGCTCCCGGCACCGGCCCCGGAGAACATCGCCTACATCATCTACACCTCCGGAACCACCGGAACCCCCAAAGGCGTTGCGATTCCCCATCTCAACGTCACCTGGCTGATCGAGTCGCTCGACGCCGGCCTGCCCAAGGGGCAGGTGTGGACGCAGTGCCACTCCTCGGCCTTCGACTTCTCGGTCTGGGAGATCTTCGGCGCCCTGCTGCGCGGCCGGCGACTGCTGGTGGTCCCCGAGTCGGTGGCGAGTTCCCCGGAAGAGCTGCACGACCTGCTGGTCGCGGAGAAGGTCAGCGTGCTCACGCAGACCCCGTCGTCGGTCGCGATGCTGCCGGCGGAGGGCCTGGAGTCCACCGCGTTGGTGGTGGCCGGCGAAGCCTGCCCGACGGACGTGGTGGAGCGGTGGGCGGCGCCCGGGCGGGTGATGCTCGACGCCTACGGGCCCACGGAGACCACGGTGTGCGCGTCGATCAGCAAGCCGCTGACCCCCGGGTCAGCCGTGGTGCCGATCGGTTCGCCGATCGCCGGGGCGGCGATGTTCGTCCTCGACAAGTGGTTGCAGCCGGTACCAGCCGGCGTGGTCGGCGAGCTGTACCTGGCCGGCCGCGGCGTCGGGATCGGGTACGTGCGCCGCGCCGGCCTGACGGCTTCCCGGTTCGTCGCCAACCCCTTCGGCGGACCGGGCGCGCGCATGTACCGCACCGGCGACCTGGTCTGCTGGGGCGAAGACGGGCAGCTGCAATACTTCGGCCGCTCCGACGAGCAGGTCAAGATCCGCGGCTACCGCATAGAGCTCGGCGAAATCCAATCGGTGCTCAAGGGCCTCGACGGGGTGGACCAGGCCGCGGTGATCGCCCGCGAGGATCGTCCCGGCGACAAGCGCCTGGTCGGATACATCACGGGCACGGCCGATCCGGCCGCGATCCGCGCCGCGCTGGCCGACCGCCTGCCGCCGTACATGGTGCCGGCCGCGGTGGTGGTGCTGGAGACCCTGCCGCTGACCGGCAACGGCAAGCTCGACAAGCGCGCCCTGCCCGCACCCGAATACGCGACCGCGGAATACCGCGCCCCGGAGGACCCGGTCGAGGAGATCCTCGCCGACATCTATGCCCAGGTGCTGGGCCTGGAGCGGGTCGGCGTGGACGCCTCGTTCTTCGACCTCGGCGGCGACAGCATTCTGTCCATGCAGGTGGTGGCCCGGGCGCGGGCGGCCGGGATCCTGTTCCGGCCCCGCGATGTGTTCGTCGAGCAGTCGGTGGCCCGCCTGGCCCGGGTGGCCGAGGTGGCGGTCGACGGCGCGGGCGGCGCGGCCGACGACGGCGTCGGGCCGGTGGTGGCCACCCCGATCATGCGGTGGCTGCACGGCATCGAGGGCCCGATCGAGCAGTTCAACCAGACCATGGTGGTGCAGGCGCCGGCCGGAGCGACCGAGGCCGACGTGGTGGCGGTGCTGCAGGCGCTGCTGGATCGCCATGCCGCGCTGCGGCTGCGCGCCGACGACGACGGCGCGGGCGGCTGGTCGCTGCAGGTGCCCGAGGTCGGCGCGGTGGACGCGCGCGGCTGCGTGCACGCCGTCGACGCGTTGTCCGACGAATCGTTGGCCGAGGCACGGTCGCGGTTGAACCCGGCCGCCGGTGTGATGGTCAGCGCGGCCTGGGCGGAGTCCACCGGTCAGCTGGCGCTGATCATCCACCACCTGGCGGTCGACGGGGTGTCGTGGCGAATCCTGTTGGAAGACTTCAACATTGCCTGGGCCCAGCATCACAACGGGCAGCCCATCTCCCTGCTGGCGCCCGGGACGTCGTTCGCCCGCTGGTCGACACTGCTGGCCGAGCACGCCCAGCGGGCCGACGTGGTGGCCCGGGCGGACGAGTGGCGACAGGTGGCGGCCACCCCGGCCGCGCTGCCGGCGGCGCAGCCCGACGTCGACACCTACGTCACTGCGGGTCAGCTGTCGGTCTCGCTGGACGTCGAGACGACCCGGTTGCTGCTCGGTGAGGTGCCCGCCGCGTTCCACGCCGGCGTCGGCGACATCTTGCTGATCGCGTTCGGCCTGGCGTTCGCGGAATTCCTGGGCACCGGCGCGGCGCCGATCGGCATCGACGTGGAGGGCCACGGGCGTCAGGAAGAACTGGCTCCCCGGGTCGACCTGTCGCGCACCGTGGGCTGGTTCACCACCAAATACCCCGTGTCTTTGAAGGGCGGCCGGCTGAACTGGTCGCAGGTCGCGGCCGGCGAGGCCGCGCTGGGACCGGTGATCAAGGCCGCCAAGGAACAGCTGCGCGCCCTGCCCGACGGCCTGACCTACGGGCTGTTGCGCTACCTCAACGACGACGTGGACTTGGACGGGCCCGACCCGGTGATCGGGTTCAACTACCTGGGACGGCTCGGCGCGGGCGCCGACCTCTCCGACGAGCTGTGGCGGGTCAGCCACGACAGCCTGGCGGTGGCGGCCGTGGCGACCGCGGTGCCGATGCCGCTGGCGCACACCGTCGAGCTCAACGCCGGCACCATGGACACCGACGCCGGCCCGCACCTGCAGGCCAACTGGACGTGGGCACCTTCGGCGCTGGACGAGGAGCGCGTCAACCGGTTGAGCCGGTTGTGGTTCGAGGCGCTGGCCGGGATCTGCGCGCACGTCCGTGCCGGCGGCGGCGGGCTGACCCCGTCGGACATCGCGCCCGCCCACCTCACCCAGCACCAACTCGACGCCCTCTGCCGGCGGGGCGGCGTCGCCGACGTGCTGCCGCTGACCCCGGTGCAGCAAGGGCTGCTGTTCCACACCTCCTTCGGGCAGGTCACCGATGACCTGTACGCGGTCCAGCTGGGCATCACCGTCAGCGGCGCCCTCGACGCGGCGCGGCTGCGCGAGGCCGTCCACACGGCCGTCAAGCGGCACCCCAACCTGGTCGCCCGGTTCACCGAGGACTTCGGCGAGCCGGTGCAGGTCATCCCGGCCGATCCGCAGATGGCGTGGCGCTATGTCGAGCTGGACGCCGGCAACGTCGACGACCAGGTCAACCGGCTGTGCGCCGACGAACGCGCCGCGGTCTGCGACCTGGCGGATCAGCCGACGTTCCGCGCCATCCTGATCCGCACGGCGCCCGACCGGCACCGGTTCGTGCTGACCATCCACCACATCGTCGTCGACGGCTGGTCGCTGCCCGTCCTGCTGCAGGAGGTCTTCGCCAGCTACTACGGCGAGCGGCTGCCCGCCGCCCCGTCGTACCGCAGCTTCGTGACCTGGCTGACCAATCAGGACCGCGCCGCCGCGCAGGCGGCGTGGGCGCAGGCGCTGGCCGGGTTCGAGACCCCCACCCTGGTGGCTCCGCCCGGACAGATCGGCCGTCGGGGCGTCGCCGCCTTCCACGTGCCCGCCGAGACCACGAAGGCGCTCGGCGAGCTGGCCCGCTCGTGCCGCACCACCATCAGCACCGTGCTGCAGGGGGCGTGGACGCAGCTGCTCACCTGGATGACCGGCCAGCATGACGTGGCCTTCGGCACCGCGGTCTCCGGACGGCCCACCGAATTGCACGGCGCGGACTCGATGGTCGGCCTGCTGATCAACACGGTGCCGGTGCGGGCGAGGATCACCGCGACCACCACCGTCGCCGACCTGCTGGACCAGCTGCAACGCCTGCACAACGACACCGTCGACTACGAGCACCTGGCCCTGCCCGAGATCCACCGAGTCACCGGTCACGACCAGCTGTTCGACACCCTCTTCCTCTACGAGAACTACCCGATCGACGCGGGCGCGCTGCTGGGCGTCCACGAGCTGGCCGTCACCGACTTCAGCAGCCGGGAGTTCAACCACTACCCGCTGTCGGTGGTGGCCTCGCCGGGTCACGAACTGAGCCTGCGCGTCGAATTCGACACCGAGGTGTTCAACGCCGCCGCCATCCACACGCTGATCGAGCGGTTGCAGCAGGTGATGGTGGCCATGACCGCCGATCCCTCGCGGCGCCTGTCCTCGATCGACCTGCTCGACGCCGCCGAACACCACCGGCTCGACGAGTGGGGCAACCGGCCGGTGCTGTCCGAGGCGGCGCCCAAGCTGGAATCGATTCCGGAGCTGTTCGCCGCGCAGGCGGCCCGCGCGCCGGAGGCGGTGGCCATCACCTACGGCGACCGGTCGTGGACCTACGGCGAGGTCGAGGAGTCCGCGAACCGGTTGGCGCACCTGCTGGCCGGCCGGGGCGCCGGCCCGGGGGAGCGCGTCGCGGTGCTGTTCCCGCGCACAGCCGAGGCCGTCGTGGCGATCCTGGCGGTCCTCAAGACCGGCGCGGCCTACGTGCCGGTCGACCCGACGGTGCCGGACTCACGCATGCAGTTCGTGCTCGGCGACTCCGCGCCGATCGCCGCGGTCACCACCGCGGAGGTGCGGTCGCGGCTCGACGGCTCGAACCTGGACATCATCGACTTCGACGACCCCGCCGTCGCGAGCCAGCCCACCGGCGGGCTGCCCGCGCCGTCGCCGGACGACATCGCCTACATCATCTACACGTCCGGCACCACCGGCACCCCCAAGGGGGTTGCGGTGCCGCACCGCAACGTCACCCAGTTGCTGGAGTCCCTGGACGCGCAGCTGGCGCTGGGTCAGGTGTGGACGCAGTGCCACTCGCTGGCCTTCGACTTCTCGGTGTGGGAGATCTTCGGGTCGCTGCTGTACGGCGGCCGGCTGGTGATCGTGCCCGACGCGGTGGTGCGTTCGCCCGAAGAGCTGCACGCGATGCTGGTCCGCGAACAGGTCAGCGTGCTGAGCCAGACGCCGTCGGCGTTCTACGCGCTGCAGACCGCCGATTCGCTCGCGCCCGAGCTCGGCCAGCAGCTCAAGCTGCAGACCGTGGTGTTCGGCGGCGAGGCGCTCGAGCCGCAGAAGCTGGGGAAGTGGCTGCACCACCACCCCGGGCTGCCGCGGCTGATCAACATGTACGGCATCACCGAGACCACGGTCCACGCCTCGTTCCGGGAGATCGTCGACGGCGACGTCGACAGCAACGCCAGCCCTATCGGCGTGCCGCTGGCCCACCTGGGCTTCTTCGTGCTGGACGGCTGGCTGCGGCCGGTGCCCGAGGGTGTCGTCGGCGAGTTGTATGTGGCCGGCCGCGGGCTCGCGTACGGGTACGTGGGCCGCTCGGGGCTGTGCGCGACGCGGTTCGTGGCGTGCCCGTTCGGCGGCGCCGGCGCGCGCATGTATCGCACCGGGGACCTGGTGCGCTGGGGCGCCGACGGCCAGCTGCAGTACATGGGGCGCGCCGACGAGCAGGTCAAGATCCGCGGCTACCGCATCGAACTCGGTGAGGTGCATGCGGCCCTGGCCGGCCTGGACGGCGTCAACGAGGCGGCGGTGATCGCCCGCGAGGACCGCCCCGGCGACAAGCGGCTGGTGGGCTACGTGACCGGTACCGCCGACCCGGCCGAGATCCGCAACGAGCTCGGGGAGCGGCTGCCCGCCTACATGGTGCCCACGGCTGTGGTGGTGCTCGAGGCGCTGCCGTTGACGGTCAACGGCAAACTCGACACCCGCGCGCTGCCCGCACCGGAATACTCCGACGCCGACCACTACCGGGCGCCGAGCACGGCCATCGAGGAGATCCTGGCCGGCATCTACGCCCAGGTGCTGGGGGTGGAGCGGGTCGGCGTCGACGACTCGTTCTTCGACCTCGGCGGCGACAGCATCCTGTCGATGCAGGTCGTCGCCCGCGCCCGGG
>NZ_LZJM01000087.1:0-32720 GCF_001667665.1 Mycobacterium sp. E342 | reverse complement strand
GGGTGGCGCCGGCAGGCAACGCCCCACCGGCCGATGTGCCCCCGGCCGAGCAGCCGGCGCCACCCGACCCGCGTAAGGAGCTCGCCGACCGCATCGCCGACGAGAAGAAGTGGCGCCAGAGCACCCGCCAGGGCGTTCAGTTCCTCGCGCTGCAGTTCCAGGCCACCCGCTGCGACAAAGAGGACATCCTGGCCGGCAACGACGACCCGAACCTGCCGTTGGTGACGTGCTCGACCGACCACAAGGTGGCCTACCTGCTGGCGCCGTCGATCATCAGCGGCGACCAGATCCAGGACGCCACCTCCGGCATGAACCAGCGCGGCATCGGCTACGTCGTGGACGTGCAATTCAAGCAGGCGGCGGCCAACACCTGGGCGGACTTCACCGCGGCCCACATCGGCACCCAGACCGCGTTCACGCTGGACTCCCAGGTGGTCAGCGCCCCGATGATCCAGGAGGCCATCCCCGGCGGCCGGACCCAGATCACCGGCGGCGACCCGCCCTTCACCGCCGCGACCGCCAAGCAGCTGGCCAACGTCTTGAAATACGGCTCCTTGCCGCTGTCCTTCGAGGCTTCGGAGGCCCAAACCGTCTCGGCGACACTGGGATTGACCTCACTGCGAGCCGGGCTGATCGCGGGTGCGATCGGCCTGGTGCTGGTGTTGCTGTATTCGTTGTTGTATTACCGGGTGCTGGGCCTGCTCACGGCGCTGTCGCTGACCGCCTCGGGCGCAATGATTTTCGCGATCTTGGTGATCCTGGGTCGGCAGATCAACTACACCCTGGACCTCGCGGGTATCGCGGGTCTGATCATCGGTATCGGCACCACGGCGGACTCCTTCGTGGTGTTCTTCGAACGAATCAAAGACGAGATCCGGGAAGGCCGTTCGTTCCGATCGGCGGTGCCGCGAGGCTGGGTGCGGGCCCGCAAGACCATCGTGTCGGGCAACGCCGTCACCTTCCTGGCCGCCGCCGTGCTGTACGCGCTGGCGATCGGCCAGGTGCGGGGATTCGCCTTCACGTTGGGCCTCACCACGATCCTCGACGTCGTGGTGGTGTTCCTGGTGACCTGGCCGCTGGTCTACCTCGCGTCGAAGTCGCCCACGTTGGCGAAACCCGCGTACAACGGCCTCGGCGCGATTCAGCAGGTGGCCCGCGAGCGCCGGGCCGCGGCGGATGTCAAGACGGGACGGGGAGCGTGATGGCCTCCAAAGGCAAGGGCCAGACCGGCGCGACGGGAGCGACCGAGATCACCGAAGCCGGCGCGGTGGAGCCGGCCTCCGACACCGCCACCGCGCAGCCGCGGCACAGCTTCCTCTCGCGGCTCTACACCGGCACCGGCGCGTTCGAGGTGATCGGCCGGCGGCGCCTCTGGTACGGGATCAGCGGGGCGATCGTCGCCGTCGCCCTGGTCAGCATCGTGTTGCGGGGCTTCACGTTCGGGATCGACTTCAACGGCGGCACCACGGTGTCGATGCCCACGGCCGGCTCGTCGGGCACCGTCACCACGGCCGCCGTGTCCGACGTCTTCCGCAAGACCATCGGGCGCGACCCGGAGTCGGTGGTGATCGTCGGCAACGGCGCCTCGGCCACGGTGCAGATCCGCTCCGAAACCCTGTCCAACGACCAGACGTCCAAGCTGCGCAACGCCCTTTTCGATGCCTTCCAGCCGAAGGGTGCCGACGGCAAGCCCAGTAAGCAGGCCATCAGCGACGCGGCGGTGTCGGAGACCTGGGGCGACCAGATCACCAACAAGGCGCTGATCGCGTTGGTGGTGTTCCTGGCGTTGGTCAGCCTGTACATCACCGTGCGGTACGAGCGGTACATGGCCATTTCCGCGCTGACGACCATGGTCTTCGACCTGACCGTGACCGCGGGGGTCTACTCGCTGGTCGGTTTCGAAGTCACCCCGGCCACCGTCATCGGCCTGCTGACCATTCTCGGTTTCTCCCTGTACGACACCGTCATCGTGTTCGACAAGGTCGAGGAGAACACGCACGGCTTCCAGCACACCACCCGGCGCACCTTCGCCGAGCAGGCCAACCTGGCGATCAACCAGACGTTCATGCGCTCGATCAACACGAGCCTGATCGGGGTCCTGCCGGTGCTGGCGCTGATGGTGGTGGCGGTGTGGTTGCTGGGCGTCGGCACGTTGAAGGACCTGGCGCTGGTGCAGCTGGTCGGCATCCTGGTCGGCACCTACTCGTCGATCTTCTTCGCCACTCCGCTGCTGGTCACGCTGCGCGAGCGGACCGAGCTGGTGCGGACGCACACGCGTCGGGTCACGCGGCGCCGCAAGGCCGGGCCCGAGCCCGCCGAGGAGGCGAAGCCGGCCGACGACGAGTCGGCCGCGCCGCAGCCGGCCGCGACCGTGTCCGCCCCCTCCGACAAGCCCAACAAGCCGGCACCGGGTGCGCGTCCGGTGCGCCCGACCGGAACCCGGCGTCCGAGCGGCAAGCGAAACGCCGGCCGGCGGTAGTCGCCATGGCCACCAGGTATCGCCTCGCTGCAGGCGCTATCGGATTGGCCGCAATGCTCGTGGCCGCCGTCACGCTGGTCGCGTGCTCCGGCAGCGCGGCCTCCCAGATCGACTACGTGGTCGACGGCCCGCTGGCCACCTACAACACCAACACCGTCGTCGGCGCCGCGTCGGCCGGGGCGCAGGCGTTCGCCCGGACCCTCGTCGGCTTCAGCTATCACGGCCCGGACGGGCAGACCGTCGCCGACCGTGACTTCGGCACCGTGTCGGTGGTGAGCGGCTCGCCGCTGGTGCTCGACTACCAGATCGCCGACAACGCCGTCTATTCCGACGGCAAGCCGGTGACCTGCGACGACTTGGTGCTGGCGTGGGCGGCCCAGTCCGGCCGGTACCCCGAATTCAATGCGGCAACCCAGGCCGGTTACGTCGACATCGCCAACGTCGAATGCATGCCGGGGCAGAAGAAGGCCCGGGTGTCGTTCATCCCGGATCGCGGAATCGTCGACTACAACCAGCTGTTCACCGCCACGTCGCTGATGCCGTCGCACGTCATCGCCGACCAACTCCACATCGACGTGGCCGCCGCCCTGCTGAGCAACAACGCCCCACTCGTGCAGCAGATCGCCCGGCTGTGGAACACCATCTGGGACCTCAAGCCCGGACTGGACCTGAAGAACTTCCCGTCGTCGGGGCCGTACAAGATCGAGCGCATCCTCGACGGCGGCGCGGTGGTGCTCGTCGCGAACGACCGATGGTGGGGCCCCAGGGCGGTCACCAAGCGGATCACCGTCTGGCCGCAGGGACCAGACATCCAGGACCGGGTCAACAACCGCAGCGTCGACGTGGTCGACGTGGCGGCGGGATCGTCGGGAACGCTGACCACACCGGACAACTACGACCGCGGCGATTCGCCGTCGGCCGGCATCGAGCAGCTGATCTTCGCGCCGCAGGGGCCGCTCTCGCAGCCCAAGGCCCGGCGCGCGCTGGCGCTGTGCACGCCGCGCGACGCGCTTGCCCGCGACGCCGGGGTGTCGATCGCCAATTCCCGCCTGAACCCGGCCGCCGACGACCCGGCCACGGCCGGCGACGGTACCGCCGAGGCCGCCCAGTTCGCCAAGGCGGACCCGGGCGCCGCCCGCGACGCGCTCGGTGGTGCGCCGTTGACGGTGCGCATCGGCTACCACGGACCCAACGCGCGGCTGGCGGTCAACGTCGGGGTGATCACCAAATCCTGCGCCGCCGCCGGCATCACCGTCGCCAACGTCTCCCTCGACACCTCGGGGCCCCAAGCGCTTCGGGACGGCAAGATCGACGTGCTCTTGGCCAGCACCGGCGGGGCCACCGGCAGCGGGTCGACGGGGTCGTCGGCCATGGATGCCTACGACCTGCACAGCGGCAACGGCAACAACCTGTCCGGCTACGCGAACCCGCAGGTCGACAGCGCGATCGGGGCGCTGGCGGTCTCGGCCGATCCCGCCGAGCGGGTCCGGCTGCTGGGCGAGGCGGCGCCGATACTGTGGGGTGACATGCCGACCTTGCCCCTCTACCGGCAGCAACGCACCCTGTTGATGTCGAAGAAGATGTACGCCGTGAGCAAGAATCCGACGCGCTGGGGCGCGGGCTGGAACATGGACCGATGGGCGCTGGTTCAGTGAGGCTCCGGTGACGAGTGTCGGCGGGAGCGCGTCGGTGGCCGGCGTCATCGCCTCGCTGCTGCGCGAGGTGTCCGATTTTCCCAAGCCGGGTGTCCAGTTCAAGGACCTCACGCCCGTGTTCGCCGACCCGCGAGGGTTGACGGCGGTCACCGACGCGCTGGCCGAGATCGCCTCCGGCGCCGACCTGGTGGCCGGAATCGACTCGCGCGGGTTCCTGGCCGCGGCCGCGGTCGCCGACCGGCTGCGCACCGGGGTGCTGGCGATCCGCAAGGGCGGAAAGCTGCCGCCGCCGGTGCACGCCGAGCACTACGAGCTGGAGTACGGCAGCGCCACGCTGGAAATCCCCGCCGACGGCATCGACCTGCGCGGCCGCCACGTCGTGATCATCGACGACGTGCTGGCCACCGGGGGCACCCTCGCCGCGGCCGCCCGGTTGCTCGAGCGCACCGGGGCCACCGTGATCGCAGCGGCGGTGATCCTGGAGCTGACCGCGCTCGGGGGCCGTCAGGCCGTGGCGGAGTTGCCGGTGCACAGCCTGAGTCGCGTCTAGCCCGGTGACGATGCACGCCGCCACGCGGCGTGAGGTGGGGGCACCACCGGCCGCGAAGCGGCGAGGGGGCGAACTGGGCGATCAAACCGAGCCCGGCCCGCTGCGCGATATCCTCGAGGTCGGAGGTGACCAACGTGGCGGACGACAAGAGCGCGGCGCAGGCGCTTGACGTGCCCACCGACGTCGGCGACGCCCTGCTGGTCGGCGAACCGGCCACGGCGCAGGCCGCCGAGCCCCCGGAGCCGCCGACCGAGACACTGAAGGCCCCCAGCAGCGCGTCGCGGCGGGTCCGCGCCAGGCTGGCGCGGCGGATGACCGCCCAGCGCAACGCGGTCAACCCGGTGCTGGAACCGCTCGTCGCGGTGCACCGGGAGATCTATCCGAAGGCCAACCTGTCGCTGCTGCAGCGCGCCTTCGAGGTTGCCGACCAGCGGCACGCCACGCAGTTGCGCCACTCCGGCGATCCCTACATCACCCACCCTTTGGCCGTCGCGAACATCCTGGCCGAGTTGGGCATGGACACCACCACTTTGGTGGCCGCGCTGTTGCACGACACCATCGAGGACACCGGCTACACGCTCGAGCAGATGTCCGAGGAATTCGGCGACGAGGTGGCCCACCTCGTCGACGGCGTGACCAAGCTGGACCGGGTGGTGCTGGGCACCGCCGCCGAAGGCGAGACCATCCGCAAGATGATTACCGCCATGGCCCGCGACCCCCGGGTGCTGGTGATCAAGGTCGCCGACCGGCTGCACAACATGCGCACCATGCGCTTCCTGCCGCCGGAGAAGCAGGCCCGCAAGGCCCGCGAGACGCTGGAAGTCATCGCGCCCCTTGCGCATCGGCTCGGTATGGCCAGCGTCAAGTGGGAGCTGGAAGACCTGTCCTTCGCGATCCTGCATCCCAAGAAGTACGACGAGATCGTCCGGCTGGTCGCCGGCCGCGCGCCGTCCCGGGACACCTATCTGGCCAAGGTGCGCGCCGAGATCACCAACACCTTGAACGCCTCGAAGATCAAGGCGACGGTGGAGGGCCGGCCCAAGCACTACTGGTCGATCTACCAGAAGATGATCGTCAAGGGACGCGACTTCGACGACATCCACGACCTGGTCGGCATCCGGATCCTGTGCGACGAGATCCGGGACTGCTATGCCGCTGTCGGCGTGGTGCATTCGCTGTGGCAGCCGATGGCGGGGCGGTTCAAGGACTACATCGCCCAGCCCCGGTACGGCGTCTACCAGTCGCTGCACACCACCGTCGTCGGCCCGGAGGGCAAGCCGCTGGAGGTGCAGATCCGCACCCGGGACATGCACCGCACCGCCGAATACGGCATCGCCGCGCACTGGCGCTACAAGGAAGCCAAGGGCCGCAACGGTCTTCCGCATCCGCACGCCGCGGCCGAAATCGACGACATGGCCTGGATGCGTCAGCTGCTCGACTGGCAGCGGGAGGCCGCCGACCCGGGCGAGTTCCTGGAGTCGTTGCGGTATGACCTTGCGGTGCAGGAGATCTTCGTGTTCACCCCGAAGGGCGACGTGGTCACCCTGCCGAACGGGTCGACACCGGTGGACTTCGCCTACGCGGTACACACCGAGGTCGGCCACCGCTGCATCGGCGCCAGGGTCAACGGCCGGTTGGTGGCGCTGGAGCGCAAGCTGGAAAACGGCGAAGTCGTCGAGGTTTTCACGTCGAAGGCGCCCAACGCCGGGCCCTCACGCGACTGGCAGCAGTTCGTGGTGTCGCCGCGCGCGAAGGCGAAGATCCGGCAGTGGTTCGCCAAGGAGCGCCGTGAGGAGGCGCTGGAGGCGGGCAAGGAGGCGATGGCCCGCGAGGTGCGCCGCGGCGGACTTCCCTTGCAGCGCTTGGTCAATGGTGAATCCATGGCCGCGGTGGCCCGTGAACTGCACTACGCGGACGTGTCCGCGCTCTACACCGCGATCGGCGAGGGCCACGTGTCGGCGCGCCACGTCGTGCAGCGGCTGCTCGCCGAGCTCGGCGGGATCGACCAGGCCGAGGAGGATCTCGCCGAACGGTCGACGCCGACGACCATGCTGCGCCGCCCGCGCAGCAGCGACGACGTCGGGGTTTCGGTGCCCGGCGCCCCGGGTGTGCTGTCCAAGCTGGCCAAGTGCTGCACGCCGGTGCCCGGCGACGCGATCATGGGCTTCGTCACCCGCGGCGGTGGAGTGAGCGTGCACCGCACCGACTGCACCAACGCCGCGTCGCTGCAGCAGCAGTCCGAGCGCATCATCGAGGTGCACTGGGCGCCGTCGCCGTCGTCGGTGTTCCTGGTGGCCATCCAGGTGGAGGCGCTCGACCGGCACCGCTTGCTCTCCGACGTCACGCGGGTGTTGGCCGACGAGAAGGTCAACATCCTGTCGGCCTCGGTCACCACCTCGAATGACCGGGTGGCGGTCAGCCGGTTCACCTTCGAGATGGGTGACCCCAAGCACCTCGGGCACCTGCTCAACGTGGTGCGCAACGTCGAAGGCGTCTTCGACGTCTACCGCGTGACCTCTGCCGCTTGAGGCGGCCTAGCGGTCCCCGCCGGCGACTCCGCTAGCCGATGCGCACCGAGCTGATGGTGACCGGATTGGTGGGCGCCCCGCTCTGCCGGTTGCCCGCGATGCCCGCCTGGGCGATCTTGTCGAGGACCGCCAGGCCCGCCTCGGTGATGGTGCCGAACACCGTGCTCTGCGGGGCCAGCTCCGAATCCCGGAAAACCAGGGAGAATTGGCTGCCGTTGGTGTTGGGTCCGTCGGTGGCCATGATGACGGTGCCACGCGGGTACATCACGGTCGCCCGCAGGGCAGGATCCCCGGCGGGGTACTGGTCGGTGGGGTATTCGTCGGCGAATTGATAACCGGGGCCGCCCGAGCCGTCGGACTCCGGCCCGCCACACAGCAGCGATCCCCCGTCGGTGGAGTCGATCAGCCGCGCGCACTGCGTGTTGTCGAAGAATTGCTGCTTGGCCAGGCTGACGAAGCTGTTGACCGTGCAGGGGGATTCGTAGTTGGTCAGCTGGATGGCGATGTCACCGAGGTTCGTGGAAAGGGTGGCCGGGATCTTGGGAGGGTCGGTGGAGACCCGGCCGGCCGGCGGCGGGCTGACGGGCTTGACGACGGTGTCCGGCGCGCTCGGATATTGGCAGTTGGCGCCCAGGTCGGCCGGCGGCGCGAACGCCGGCAGCGGTGGCACCGTCGCCGTCGCCGGGGTGGACGGGCCCGGGTTCGATCCCTGCCTGCCCGGCACCCGGGCCCGGGTCGGGGTGGCCGACGCCGCGCTGTTGGCCGAGCCGTCGTCCTGGGTCACCAGCGCGATGACCAACGCCACCACCGCGGCCACCGAGCGCGCCGACGCGCCGACGATGCCCAGCAGCAGGCGCCGGGACTGGGTGGGCGGGTGATACGGCGGTTGCGGCGGTGCCTGGGCGCCCGTCGGGGGGAAGTCCTGCGTCGGCGGCGGGCCGGCCGGGCGCGCCGGCGGCGGCGGGCTCGACGTCACGGGCGTGGCCGCGCCGGCCAGCGCCGCCCTGGCGGCCTCGGCGAGTTCCATCGCCGACTGGTAGCGGTGTTCGGGGTCTTTGGCCATTCCACGGGCGACCACCGCGTCGAGGGCCGGTGGCACGCCGGCTGACGTGGTCGACGGTCGCGGCGGGGGGACGTTCAGGTGTGCGTGGAGTTGTTCCTCGAGGCTGTCGCCGGCATAAGGGCGCTTGCCGGTCAGGCATTCGTGCAGCACGCAGGCCAACGAATACACGTCGGCGCGGTGATCCGTTGTGCCCCTGAACCGTTCGGGCGCCATGTAGGCGACGGTGCCCATCGTGTGCCCCGTCTGGGTGAGCGCGGTGTCGGCCACTGTGCGGGCGATGCCGAAGTCGATCAGGTAGACGAAGTCGCGCGCGTTGGTGACCAGGATGTTCTTCGGCTTGATGTCGCGGTGGACCAGACCCACCTGATGGGCGCTATCGAGTGCCGCGGCAACCTGTTCGATCACGGCGACCGCACGCTCGGGACTGAGCCGTCCTCCGTTTTCGTCGATGTACTGCAGCAAGTCGCGGCCCTCGATCAGCCGCATGTCGACATAAAGCCGACCGTCGATCTCGCCGTAGCCGTGAATGGGCACCACGTGCGGGTCGTTGAGGCTCGCCGCGATGCGCGCCTCGCGGCGGAATCGTTGCTGAAACTCCTGATCCTCGGCCAGGTTCGGGGGCAGCACCTTCAGGGCGACGACGCGATCGGTGGCGGCGTCGTAGGCGCGATAGACCTGCCCCATGCCGCCACGCCCCAGAACGTCCAGCAATTGGTAATGCCCGAAAGACTCTGACCCCACCCGACGACCTTAAGCGGTGGACCGCCCGCAGGTCGCGCGAATCAGCGTCGGCGTTGCGGTGTTTGGCTCCTAGTCGAGCAGCAGTGACGTGATGGTGACGTCGGAGGCCGGTGCGCCGTCCTCACCGCCGCCGGCCACACCGGCCTTGGCGATCTTGTCCAGCGTGGCCAGCCCGTCGGGCTGGATGGTGCCGAACACGGTGTATTGGGGCGGTAGCTGGGAGTCCTTGTACACCATGAAGAACTGGCTGCCGTTGGTGCCGGGGCCGGCATTGGCCATCGCCAGCGTGCCGCGCGGGTAGAGCACGGGCTGCTGCGCATTCGGGTCGTTCGGCGGGTACTGGTCGGTCGGGTATTCGTTGGCGAACTGGTAGCCCGGACCGCCGGTGCCGTCGCCCTTGGGGTCACCGCACTGCAGGACGCCCAGATCCGGCGAAGTGGTGAGCCGGTGGCACTTGGTGTTGTCGAAGTACTTCTGGCCGACAAGGCTCGCGAAACTGTTGACCGTGCAAGGCGATTCGTTGTTCGCGAGCATCAGTCCCATGCGGCCCTGATTGGTCACCATGCTGGCGCTCACCTGGGCCGGGTCGGTCGGCACCTTGCCGGTGCGCGGCGGCTTGACCTGCTTGGCGGCCGGTTGCGGTGAGGCCGGGTACTGGCAGTTGGCGCCCAGGTCGGCCGACGGCTTGAACGCCGGCAACGGCGGAACGGCCGGCGTCGGCCCGGCGGGCGTCGTCGACTCCGGTGAGCTGGTGGCGGCGGAGGAGGTGGTGCTCGACGCGGTGTTGCTCTTGTGCTCGTGTTTGGTGTTGATGACGGTCAACACCACGGCGACGACCACCGCCACGGCGGCGATCGAGCCGGCGGCGATCAACACGATCCGGCGCCGCTTGGCTTGCCTGGCGCGACGCTCCAGTTGGCGCTCCAGCTTGCGCTTGGCGTTGGCACGTCGCTGTTCGTTGGTCGGCACGGCCGTATGCCTCCATGGTTGGTCGGTCGTCGGGCCCGCAAAGGCGTCGGTGGCCAGCTCAGGCTAATGTGGGCGCCGCGACCGGTGTCAAGTGGGGCCCGTGGGAAACTGGGAACCGTGTTGATCACCGGATTCCCCGCCGGCATGTTGCAGTGCAACTGCTACGTGCTGGCCGAGCGGCCCGGGACGGACGCCGTCATCGTGGATCCGGGGCAGCGGGTGATGGGCGCCCTGCGGCGCATCCTCGACGAGAATCGGCTGACCCCGGCCGCGGTGTTGCTCACTCACGGCCACATCGACCACATGTGGTCCGCGCAGAAGGTGTCCGACACCTACGGCTGCCCGACCTACATCCACCCCGAGGACCGGTTCATGCTGAAAGACCCGATCTACGGCCTGGGTCCGCGGGCGGCGCAGCTGGTGGCGGGCGCCTTCTTCCGCGAGCCCAAACAGGTCGTCGAGCTGGACCGCGACGGCGACAAGCTCGACCTGGGCAGCGTCACGGTCAACGTCGACCACACGCCGGGGCACACGCGCGGGTCGGTGGTCTTCCGGGTGGTCGGGGCGACGAAAGACGGGAATGACTTAGTGTTCACCGGCGACACCCTGTTCGAGCGCTCGGTGGGCCGCACGGATCTGCACGGCGGCAGCGGCCGTGACCTGTTGACCTCGATCGTGGAGAAACTACTGGTGCTCGACGACGACACGGTGGTGCTGCCGGGGCATGGCAATGCCACCACCATCGGCGCCGAGCGGCGGTTCAACCCGTTCATCGAAGGCCTGAGCCCGTGACGGACTTCTCGGCGTTTTCTGCGCCCAAGGGGGTGCCGGACTACGTCCCGCCGGACTCGGCGCAGTTCGTGGCGGTGCGGGACGGATTGTTGGGCGCTGCCCGCCGGGCCGGCTACGGCGACATCGAGTTGCCCATCTTCGAAGACACCGGCCTGTTCGCCCGCGGCGTCGGCGAATCCACCGATGTGGTGTCCAAGGAGATGTACACGTTCGCCGACCGCGGCGACCGCTCGGTCACGTTGCGCCCAGAGGGCACCGCCGGGGTGGTGCGCGCGGTGATCGAGCACGGCCTGGACCGCGGCGCGTTGCCGGTCAAACTCTGTTACGCCGGGCCGTTTTTCCGCTACGAGCGTCCGCAGGCCGGCCGCTATCGGCAGCTGCAGCAGGTCGGCGTGGAGGCGATCGGTGTCGACGATCCGGCGCTGGACGCCGAAGTGATCGCCGTCGCCGACGCCGGCTTCCGCTCGTTGGGGCTGGACGGCTTCCGCCTGGAGATCACCTCGCTGGGCGACGACAGCTGCCGCCCGCAATACCGGGAACTGTTGCAGGAGTTCCTGTTCGGGCTCGACCTCGACGCCGAGACGCGCAGGCGCGCGGAGATCAACCCGTTGCGGGTGCTCGACGACAAGAGGCCCGAGGTGCGCGCCATGACGGCCGACGCGCCGGTGCTGCTCGACCATCTCTCCGACGTCGCCAAGCAGCACTTCGACACCGTGCTCGCCCACCTGGACGCGCTCGGGGTGCCCTATGTGATCAACCCGCGCATGGTGCGCGGGCTGGACTACTACACCAAGACCACCTTCGAGTTCGTGCACGACGGGCTGGGCGCCCAGTCCGGCATCGGCGGCGGCGGCCGCTACGACGGCCTGATGCACGAACTCGGTGGGCAGGACCTGTCGGGCATCGGGTTCGGGCTGGGCGTGGACCGCACGCTGCTGGCGCTTCGCGCCGAGGGCAAGAGCGTGGGGCAGACGACCCGCTGCGACGTGTTCGGCGTGCCGCTGAGCGAGCAGGCCAAGCTCAGGCTGGCGGTGCTGGCCGCGAAGCTGCGCGCCTCCGGCGTCCGCGTCGACATCGCCTACGGCGACCGCGGCCTCAAGGGCGCGATGCGCGCGGCCGACCGTTCCGGCGCCCGCATCGCGCTGGTCCTGGGGGACCGGGACATCGAGTCCGGCACGGTCGGGGTGAAAGACCTCACCACCGGGGAGCAGGTGCCCGTGGCCACGGCTTCCGTTGTCGGCGAGGTGCTTTCGTCTCTGGACCGCTAACCGCGGAATTGCGTCCGGCGACTGTGGCGCCGGGGTGTTCGCGTCAATGTGGCTGGTTGGCCACAAAGCACCGCACTCGGGTGGCGGCGTCGTCCGGCTTGACTCCCATGTCCACCAATCGCTGAACGATTTGGGCGGAAGGCACACCGCCATTGAAATCCGTCGCTATCACCAGGACGCTGGGAAACCAGTTTTCTGCGGATACTCCCGGCGGCGGGGGCTTCGCGTCGCCGCCGATGCAATGAACGTAGCCGTCCACGCCCGTATCGGCGTGGGCTGGCGTTGCCGCCACCGGTACCCCGATGGCCATGCCGACCGCCGCGGCGACATAGATGAACCGCATGCCGCAATATACCCCCGAACGGCCCGGTTGCCGAAGTGAATCGGGGGAGGGGGTGCGTCAGCTTTTCTTGCTAGGAATAACGATGACGACGATCAACGTGAGGATCGAGAAGAACAGGCCGAGAATTCCCCAGCCGAGCGGATTGCGTCCCTTCATCATTGCGATTAGTGCGCACACAATTGCGGCGATCACGCTGCCGATGGCGACGAAAATCCCCTTGATGCCGCGCAGGATAAAGCCCGCCGCGACCGGGTCCGAACTCGCCAGAATCACCGAGTGCAACATGTCAGTCCTTTCGTGAGGGGCCCTGACGTGATACCCATCGGAATGCGCGACAAAACCGCACTCGGAATTGAGTGGTTACCGGAAAACCGAGTTATCCGCGTGGATAACCGCGGCGGACGGTGCGGTCGAGAATTCCCAGAGTCGCCCGCAATGCGCCCTCGGACAGGATCGGGAAAATTCCGGCTTCCCGCCACTTCGGGTCGATGTTCGACCAGTCGTAGAACGAGGTGACGACCGTCGCCGAGCCGTCTTCGGTCGGCTGCAGCCGATAACCGTAGACGTGGCCGATCGGTGGCTGGATTTGCCCGAGAACCGTCCAGGCGATCAGGCGGTCCTGTTCGAATTCGGTGATGTCGACGGTGACGTCGTATTTACCGAATTGCGGAAAGTCGTTCAACGCTTCGCGGTCCATGTGCACGACGAACCGGTCACCGGCGGCGCGCACCGGATCCCCTTCCGCGTCCTGCAGCATCCCCGACGAGTCGATCGCAACGTGGCCCTGCGGGTCACAGAGCACGGCGAAGATCTCCGGCGCCCTCGCCGCGATGGTGCGCTGAACCTCGATGCGTTCGGTCATGGGTGCCTCGCCGCGTGTAGTACGACCGGGTCGTGGCTTACTCTACGACCGCTGCGACGTTCTCGGCGCCGTCGCTGCCCCGCCGTTGATTGCGCGCGGGGCGCGCGCCGGATGCGGATTCATCAGCCGTCCGTGCGCGATGACGGATCCGTGTTGCTTCAGACGCTGGGTGCGGGTGCTGACCTCGTAGGTGAGGACCTCCTCGATGACTCCGAGGTGGTTGGTGAGGTACGCATACAGGTCGCGGACGTCACGGCAGATGACCACGGCCATCAGGTTCGTCCTGCCGCTGACGGCGGCTGCGAAGGCGACCTGATCGTGCGCGGCGATCTGTTCCCCGACGCGCTGAACGTGCCGGGGTGCGACGGTCAGCCACAGCATGGCGCTGAGGTGGTAACCGAGCCGCTCGGGAAGCACGTCGACGTCGTAGAGCAACGACCCGGCCGCTTCCAGCGCCGCCAGGCGCCTGCGCACTCGCGCCACCGACCAACCCGTGCATGCGGCCAGCCTCGTGTGGGGGGCGCGGCCGTCGTCGGCCAGCGCGTTGAGCATGGGACGGTCCTCGAGGGCCGGCGGCGACGGCCGGCCGGTCGGTACCCCCTCGGCAACACCGAGGATTCGTTCGGCCTGTTCGGCGCTGAGCTTGTGGCCGTAACCCGTCCACGGCGCGGTCGGGGGCCGCCCGAACGTGTGCAGCACCACCTCGATGTCGATGTCGATGACCGAACTCGTGCGCGGAAGTCGTTGCAGCAGCATGTCTTCGCGGCTCTCGCCGAGCGGTGCCCGGATGGTGCAGACCAGGTCGGTCCAGCCCGACAGGACGTTGGCGTGGGAAACGTCCGGGTTCCGGACAAGTGCGTCGGCCAGCTGGGGTATGCGATCGGGCTTGGCGTGTATCCGGCACACCCACTGCGCCCAATCGCCTTTGCCGTCGGCCAGGGGGTTCTCCAGCCCCACGACGCGCACGACTCCCATGCGGCGCAACCGGTGGTAGCGGCGGGCAACCGTTTGTTCGGTCGCCCCGACAACCTCGGCTATCCGACGAAACGACACCCTGGGCGAGATCTGCAAGGCATGCAAAATCTGTCCATCCAACCGGTCGATCATGAGTAATGATAGGCATTAACCAGGAGCAGCTGAGTATTTCTCGACAGTTTGACCGGAGCGTTGGGTATTTCGTGATCCGCGCTGCGAGCCTTGCATCATGAAGCTGACGCGCAATGTCGTGCTGGTGACCGGGGGAGGCAGCGGAATCGGCCGCGGCCTGGCCGAATCGTTGCACCGCTTGGGCAACCGGATCATCATCGCGGGGCGGCGCCGCGAAGCCCTGCAAGCCGCCGCGGCGGCCAACCCGGGCATGGAATACCTGCAACTCGATCAGGGCGACCCGGCCAGCGTCAGTCGGCTGGCCGCCGAGGTGGCAAACCGCCATCCCGGGCTGAACGTCGTGATCAACAATGCGGGAATCATGCACACCGAAAACCTGGTGGCCGGCGGCACAGCGGCAGCCGAAGAGACCGTGGCGGTCAACCTGCTCGGACCCATCCGGCTCACCGCGGCGCTGCTGCCGACCCTGCTGGGACGGCCGGACGCCGCGATCGTCAACGTCACCTCCGCCCTGGCGTTCGTGCCCAAAGCGGTCGCGCCCACCTACTGCGCGACCAAGGCGGCGCTGCACTCCTACACCGAATCCCTGCGCCACCAGCTGCGTGACACGGCGGTCGAGGTGATCGAGATCATCCCGCCGCGCGTGGAGACAGAAATGCAGCGCGGCCTCGGAAATGCGCCCCACGCTCTGACGCTGGATGCCTTTGTGGCCGAGACGATTTCGTTGCTGGGTGCGCAACCGGGCGCCGCCGAGGTCGTGGTCGACGCCGCTCGGCGCGTCCGCTCGGCCGGACGAGGTGCCTCGTACGACGAGATCTTCCATGCCGTCAATCGGCCCACCCCGGCGACGAAATAGCGGAGGACGCAATGCAACTCGGAATCGGATTGCCGAGCCACATCGCCCATGTGCCCGGGTCGTTGACGGTGCCTTGGGCCCGCCGGGCGGAACAACGGGGATTCGCCAACCTGGCCTCGATCGACCGGCTGGTCTACGAGAGCCTCGATTCGATCGTTGCGCTGTCCCTGGCCGCGGGCGCGACCTGTGAAATCGGTTTGATCACAAACGTTTTGCTGGCGCCCCTCTACCCGGCCGCGCTGCTCGCCAAGCAGCTCGCCACCATCGCGGACGTCTCCGGCAACCGGCTGATCGTGGGTCTGGGTGTGGGTAACCGGACCGACGACTATGTGGCGGCTGGCGTGGACTTCCGTCGGCGGGGGCGCGTTCTGGACGAGACGGTGGGATTGTTGGGCGACGCATGGCGCGCCACGCCGGTCACCGGTGACCGGGCGCTGTGCCCACGGCCGCTGCAGATCCCCATCCTATTCGGCGGAAGGTCGGAGGCGACCCTGCGCCGCGTCGCGACCGTGGGCGATGGCTGGTCGGCCGGCGCCCTGCGCGACTACGAAAACCAAGCACGATTCGCCGACCGGGTACGCGACGCGTGGCGGGAGGCGGGCCGGGCGGCTCAACCGCGGCTACACGCCAGCGTGAACTTCGCGTTCGGCGGCGCGGAGGCCGTCCGACTCGGCCGCGCGCACCTGCAGGACTACTACGGATTCAAACCGGACTACGCGGCGCTGAACGTCGCCGACATGCTGACCACGCCGCAGGACGCGGCGGCCACCGTGCGCGCCTACCGCGACCTCGGTTTCGACGGGCTGGTGTTCCATCCCTGCGTCGCCGGCATCGATCAGGTGGATCGTCTTGCCGACGCCGTTCTCTGAACGGCCGCTGCACGAGAGGAGTTTGCGCAGGGCTTGGCGAGCTCATGGAGCGTTGTTCGAATAGCTCGTGCCCCGGGACCGCGGAGGCAGTCGGGAGCTGCCCAAACAATTTTCAGGGCGCTTGGCGCTTTGGGACCAGGCGTCGTCCAGATCGCGCGCGGTCTCGCTTCTAGGTGCGTGCAGCTTCCAGTGCCACTGCGACTTGGGCCAGCCAGAAATTGTCGGCCAGCGGTCGTCCGGTGAGTTCGGCGAATCGGCGCAATCGGTAGTTGATGGTGTTGCGGTGACAGTGCAGTTCGTCGGCGGTGGCCGAGACGGACTGGCCGCGCTGTAGCCAGGTGTCGACGGTGGTGAGGAGTGGTTCGCGCCGTTCGGCTGGCAACTCGAGTACCGGTCCCAGTGTGGTTGTCACTACGGATGCGGCGGCGTCTGGCGAGCTGGCGAGCAAGACCGCGATGACGTCGCGGTTGTAGCGAGTAATCGGGCGACTGTTCGACGAGGCTGACATAGCGACTTGAGCTTGAGCGCGGGCTTTTGAGCAGTCGGCGACGTCGGTGAAGGGGCTGCTGAGGCCAATCATGATGGGGATGTCTGTGCAGATGGTGGCGGCGATGGTGTCCAGGGCGTCCGCGCGGTTCCGTCGAAGCGATACGACCCCCAATTGCGAATGAGACGTGAGACGAAACCACGAGTCCTGAACAGCGGGGTGCGCCGAGATCAGCGTCTCGATGTCGGGAGGCGAATGCTCCACCGAAGGCTCAGCGCTGGTTGCCGAGATGATCGTGAGCTGGCCCGTCCGCGGGAGACCGAGGGCGGCGACCGCGTCCCAGAACGCTGCCCCGATGCTGGATTCGTTGAACAGCACCGTATCCAGCAGGGCGGCGCGAACTTGTTCGTTGCGTCGGGCGTTGCGGATGTCGATTTCGCGGAAAACCGCGTGCGCGCGAAGCGAATTGGCGTTCATCCAGGCGAAGATGGACGGTGTCGCCGCGATGAGGGCTTCCTTTTCGATTTCCCCTGTGTCCGCCAGGCGTGCGAGCTCGTCCCAGATGGTCGCCGCGCCGAGGCGGTAGGCGTGCAACAGACTGGACTGCGTCAGACCTTGGCTGGCGCGGTGATGAATGGCGGAATCGAAGCTGTGGTGGCCGGGGTCAGTGCCTCGGTCGATCCATTCGAGCATCTCGTCGAGGTACTCGGCGATGTTGCCCCTGACGGTCTCGCCGTTGTCGTCGTCGATGGGCAAATAGTCGGGTACCTCAGCGCGCAGCCGGGCGAGGACCTTGGTCACGATTGCGCCCGACTGTTGTCGCACGCGATTGGTGAGCACGGTCAGCGGTCGTTGCTGCAACATGTAGCGGATCGTAAATCGCCGAGCCCCGTTGTGCCCCGGCACAGGTTTCGTGATCGTAAATCTGGGCTGCTGTTCATTGTCCACTTCACACAGAACGATCACGCTTCTTGCTGTGAGCGCCCCCTCTGATCAGACCATCGTTTTGATCCACGGCCTGTGGATGACACCCCTGGCATGGGAGGACTGGGTCGCGCGTTACCGCGCTCGCGGTTTCTCGGTCCTGACACCGGGCTACCCGGGCGTAGCCCCCGGCCCGGCCGGAGTCGCCGCGCTGCGCGAGAACCCCGCACCCTTGGCGGACCTCGGGGTGCGGGAGGTCTTCGACCATCTCGCCGAGATCATCGAGGAACTCGCCGAGCCGCCGATATTGATGGGCCATTCCTTCGGCGGCACCTTCGTGCAGCTCCTGCTCGATGCCGGTTACGGGCGGGCCGGGGTGTCGATCGACGGTGCCGCTGTCAAAGGCATTAAAGCGCTGCCGTTCTCGGAGGTACGGGCTACATTCCCGGTATTGAGAAATCCCGCCAACCTGCACCGCGCGGTGCCCATCACAGCCGAGCAATTCCATTACGCGTTCACCAACACACTCACCGAAGCTGACTCTGCGAGGGCATATGAGCGGTACGCGGTTCCGGTACCGGCGCGCATCTTGTTCCAGGGCGGCCTGGCCAACGTCACGCCCCACGCGGCCACCACCTACAACTTCGCCAACGACGACCGCGCGCCGCTGCTGTTCATCGCCGGCGGCCACGACCACATCCTGCCGCCCGCGGTGCAGCACGAGAATTACACGAAAAACGTCGAACACTCGGCCGCGATCACCGCCTACAAGCTCTTCCCTGAGCGAGACCACTTCACTTGCGGCGCACCGGGATGGGAAGAAGTCGCCGACTTCGCCTTGAACTGGGCGCTTAGCCCCGTGCCCGGGGAACTCGACTGACTCCTTTCACAACTTCGAACGAAAGCAACGGCCACCCATGACCACAGTGCGCGACGCCATCCTCGACCTGTTCCGCTCACACAATCTGACTACCTGGTTCGGCAACCCCGGCTCCTCGGAATTGGCTCTGCTGCAAGACTTTCCCGACGACTTCCGCTACTTTCTGGGCCTGCAGGAGATGATCCCGGTCGGAATGGCCGACGCCTACGCGCAAGTCACCCGCCGTCCCGCCGTGGTCAACCTGCACACCGCCCCTGGCATGGGTAATGCGCAAGGCCAGATCTACAACGCCTACGTCAACAAGACGCCACTGATCATCACCGCGGGCAACCAGCGCCGCAACATGCAGAACCAGTACTGCCTGCTGACCAACCACGAACCGACCACCACGCCCAAGCCTTTCGTGAAATGGGCTGCCGAGCCGGCGATCGCCAGCGAGTCCCCGGCCGTGCTGGCGCGGGCGATCCACCTGGCCACCACCCCGCCGATGGGACCGGTTTTCGTCTCGCTGCCGATGGACGACATGCCGATCGAACTGACCGGCGACCAGCTCGCCGACATCGCGGTGGTGCGCGATCGCACCGTGACCCACGCAACGGGTTTTCCGACCGAACTGGCCGAGCAGGTCGGTGCACATCTCGACGCCGCCACGTCGCCGGCGATCATTGTCGGCGGCGACATCGACCGCTACGACGCCTATGACGCGGTGATCGAGCTGGCCGAGCGCACCGAATCGCCGGTATTCACCGCACCATTGACCGGCTGGAGCGGTTTCCCGGAGAATCACCGGCTCTATCACGGCGCACTGCCCCCAGGTGCGGGCTGGATCTCCGGGCTTCTCGCGGGCCACGACCTGATCCTCACGATCGGGACACCGGTGTTCCGCTATTACCCGTTGGTGCCCGGGCCGTACCTGCCGAGCGGCGCACGCTTGATTCAGATCACCAACGATCCCGACGAGGCCGCCCGCGCCCCCGTCGGTGACGCGATCGTCGCGGACATTCGCGCCGCCACCCGGGCCCTGGCGGCGGCGGTCAAACCCACCCGGCGCTCCGCGCCCGCGCCACGCGCCGCAGCCCCGGAACGGGTATCGGAGCAGGTGCCGCTCAAGCCCGCGGATCTGTGGACCGCCGTCGCTCACGCCGCACCCGCGGACACCCTGTGGGTCAGCGAAGCGGGCAGCAACGAGATCGTCATGACCGAAAGCATCCGCCCGGGCAATCCGCGATCACATCTGTCGGCCGCCGGTGGCGGACTCGGCTGGGGGCTGCCGGCATCGGTCGGTGCTCAAATCGCGGCACCCGACCGACCGGTCGTGTCGTTGATGGGCGACGGCTCCATCCACTACGCGATCACCGCGCTGTGGAGCGCGGCACGCTACAACATCCCGCTCACCATTGTCGTGGCCTCCAACGCCGAGTACGGCGTGGTCAAAGAGTTCGGCGTCTGGGAGAAGACCCCGAACGTCCCGGGGCTCGACATCCCCGGCCTCGACATCGTCGGAACCGCGGCCAGCTACGGCGTCGACGCCCACGAAGCACACAGCTCTGACGAGGTATTCGAGTTGGTCCAAGCGGGCATTGCCGACCGCGACCGGCCCACCCTGATCAACGCCCGCACGACACCCGTGCCCGCAGGCTTCGGCAGCTAGGAGACATTTGGTGGATGACACGATCATTTCGGCGTTCGCCGCGGCGCTTCATGGCCGCGACGCGGTGGCCGCCGACGAGGCCACCCTGGCCGAACACACCAAAGACTATTGGGGTTTTGGCCGACAGCCTGGTCTTGTGTTGCGCCCGCGCAGTCGCGACGACGTCGTCGCCGCAGTCAAAGTTGCTGCTGAACATCACGTTTCGTTGGTCACGCGCGCCGGCGCATCGAACTGCAGCGCCGGAGTCATGGCCGGCGCGGACCGCGTGGTGATCGATCTGACACGGATGAATCAGATCCTCGACATCAACCCGGCAGCTCGCACGGCTCGTGTCCAGCCCGGTGTCATCAACTTCGTTCTGCAGCAGCAGCTAGCCCCACACAAACTGGTGTTCTCGCCCGACCCGGTATCGGCGCATCTGGCGAGCGTCGGCGGCAACATCATCGAAAACGCCGGTGGGCCACACGCTCTCAAGTACGGCGTTACCTACAACCACGTCCTCAGCGTCGAAGCGGTTCTGGCTGATGGCACCGTGATCAACCTCAGCGCGGCCGACGACGGCCCGGATCTGCTCGGTGTGCTGATCGGGTCGGAAGGTACCCTTGCGATCCTCACGGAGGCGACCGTCGCGTTGCGCCCCATTGCGCCGGTCACTCGCAGCCTGATGGGCAGCTTCAACACCGCCCGGGAGGCAGCCGAAACCATCTCTGCGATCATCCGGACCGGGACCGTGCCCGCAGCGGTCGAATGGCTCGACCGAGCGGGCATCAACGGCCTGCAGCAGTTCACCGACACCGGCTATCCCACCGACGCCGACGCGATCGTGCTCATCGACGTCGACGGGACCGCCGCCGAGGTCGACCGCGACGGCGCGATCGTAGAAAAGGTTTTGCGACAACACGCCACCGAGGTGCGCCGCGCCGATGACGACGACGCCCGCGCCAAGCTCTGGTACGGACGCCTGCACGCCCCAGACGCCGTCGTGCACAGCGGCAAGGGCTTCTTCATCGGCGACGTCACCGTTCCGCGCCAACACATTCCGGAGATGCAGCAGGCAATCCAGGACGCCGCCAAACGACACTCGGACGCTCTGCTGTTCATCGCTGTGACCGGACATGCCGGAGACGGGGACCTACACCCGACCACCTTCTACGACAAGGAGAACCCCGACGCGCCCGCGGCTTTGGAGGCCGCCAACAACGAAATCATCGAAGCGGCATTGAAGCTGGATGGCACGATCACCGGCGAGCACGGGGTCGGCACCGAGAAAATCCAATTCATGACCAAACGCTTCACCCCGGTCGAGATCGCCGCTCAACGCATCCTCAAGCAGGTCTTCGATCCCGCGCACACGTTCAACCCCGGCATCATGCTGCCCGAACCGTCACCGGAAGAACCCCCGCTGCCTGCGTTCGACGCCGCCGTGCGCGCGGCACTCGAGGGCCATCCGAACTCCGCGACACACGCCGACGGCGACGACAGCACGGTAGAGGTCAACACCGGCAACTTGAACCTGGTGGTCGGCGCCGCGGTCACCCTCGGCGACCTGTCGCGCAAACTCCACGAGCAAGGTGTGACCTGCCCGGCCATCCCAACGGAGGGCCTCGACCGCACCGTCGGCGAACTGATCGCCAACGCTACCGGCGAGGAACGTCTAGAGGTGCGCCACGGACTGCTCGGCGTCGAGGTCGTCGTCCCCGACGGCGCCGCCGCGGCCCGCTTCGGCGGCCAGAACATGAAAGACGTCGCGGGCTACGACATCAAACGGCTATTCATCGGCGGCGGAAACGCATTCGGGACGATCACCAGCGCTGCCTTCAAGATTGCGGTCGCACGGTGACGCTGCTCGTGAGCTGACCCAGACTGATGTCCTGGCAGATGCATGCCATCGCTACCTACGGGCGACTCGTCCGTCGACCTCGCACCTATGCCACTGCGCGAAGCGCGCGCGCTTATCTCAATCGGCCCAAAAAAAGCGGCGGACCACCCTCTTGGATCGCGACGTCAGCTCGTTACCATCTGACCAGTGCCACCGTGGGCGGGTTCGGTTGTTACACCGTGCAATCGGCGAGCGGTACGCCGATTCCTGCCCGCGGTCCGTCGGTGGTCTACGTCCACGGGGGCGCCTACGTCAACCAGATCGCGCCCGCGCACTGGAGACTCGTCTGCGCGATCGCCGACGCGACCCGGCGCCCTGTGCACGTCCCCTTCTACGGACTCGCGCCGCAGCACCGTGCCGAAGAAGCGATCGACTTCCTCGGGCACGTGATCGGCCGAGCCGTGCATGACGGGCCCACCTATCTGGCCGGTGACTCCTCCGGCGCGGGCCTGGCGCTCGCCGCTACCCAGGCGACCATCAGCGCCGGAGCCACCCCGCCGCTCGGGCTCACCCTGATCAGTCCGTGGCTCGACATCGCACTGACCAATCCCGCCATCCCAACCCTCGCCACGCGCGACCCCTGGCTCGCGGCTGCCGGCCTGCGCGAGTGCGGCCGCGTATGGGCCGGACACTTCCCGGCGGACGACTACCGGGTCAGCCCCATCTTCGGTGCGCTGCACAATCTTCCACCCATCGACCTCTACGTCGGCGACCGCGACATCTTCGTCGCCGACTGCCGTCGGTTGCGGGACAGCATCGGCACCGGCCGCATTGCCTACCACGAGCAGCCCGGGGCGATTCACGTCTACCCGCTGCTGCCCGTTCCGGAAGCCAAGCCCGCACGCCGTTCACTGCTCAGCTACATCGACGCCGCCCTCAGCATCGTTAAGTGAGGAAATTTGACGAGTCGCACGCTCACCCTCCCGCACACCACCACGCTGGAGGGGCTGCGCTTCACCACCCTGGTGGCGCTGCCCAATGTGGCCGAGGGCCTCTTCGGCCGCCGACCCGCGGTAACCGCTGCGCTCAACCGAGCCGGTGTCGCCCGCAGCGCACACCGGCTGCTCACCGCGCTGCACCGGCGCTACGGTGACGGACCGATCTGGGTGAAGGCGGGAAGCAAGCCCACGCTGCTCGTCTTCGGCCCGGATCAGATCCGTTTCGTACTCTCCCACGCGCCAGAGCCTTTCGCGTCCGACCCCGAGCCCAAACTCTCCGGAATGAACAAATTCCAGCCGCACGCCCTGACCATCTCACGAGGCGACCATTGGTCCGACCGCCGCCGATTCACCGAGGCTGTCCTGGCGCAAGCCGCCGGTAGCGGCGCGGTCGCCCACCGCTGCGACACCGTCGCGGACCAGGAAGCCCTAGCCATGCCCGACAACGTTGACTGGCGACGGTTTCACAGCGTGATACAGCGAATCGCGCGCCGAATCATTCTCGGCGACAATGCAGCTGACGACCAAAAAATATCGGTGCAACTCGTGACGCTGATGGCCAAAGCCAACCCGCCCGGCAGGGGAGACCCCGAGCTTTTCGACACCTTCCTGACCGCGCTGAGCCGCTACGTTCAAGCCGCGGACGCACACAGCCTGGTCGGACAATTCGCCGCGGCGCCCGCCTCCGACATCACGTACCCGACCCATCAAGTCATCCACTGGATGTTCGCGATGGGTGACACCCTGGCCATCAATCTCTGGCGTTGTCTAGCGCTGCTGGCCACACACCCCGAGATTCTCCTCAACGCGCAGAACGCAATCGACGAACACAGTGCCCACGACTACCTCGCGGGCTGCCTATCCGAAGCGATGCGCCTCTGGCCCAGCACTCCCGTCTTGGCGCGAACCCTCACCGGGCCCACCGAGTGGGACGGCGAGATCGTGCCCGCGGGAACACAAGTCATGATCGTCAACAGCTTCAACCACCGCGACACCAGCCGTTTCCCCGGGGCCGATCAGTTCAATCCCACAGCGTGGACCCAAGGGGCCGCCCAATCGTCGTGGTCATTCAACTTCTTCAGTCACGGCCCGCAAGCATGCCCGGGCGCCGACCTTGCGCTGCGAATCGGCGTCGCCGTATTGACGGCCGTACTCGGCGAGCGCAGCCCGGCGGCGACCGGTGCCAATCTGGACCCACACCGTCCGCTGCCACTCACGCTCGACCACTCGCGTGTCGGCATTCAATTGAGACGCCGCCACTGAAACACAGGCACCGCTGAGACTCGTCGGCCATTCTCAACGTCTTCGGGGTGCGGCCATCGGCGGTGGTATCAAACTGACGGTACTGTGACGGGCTCGCCTCATTCACGTTGAGCCAAACCCCCGAAGCCGGCGATCGAGATGCCCGGTCGCATCTGACTCGACCCCAGAAGCTTGACTCGATGTCGAACTGATGTTCGAATAGAGGTCATGCGCTGGGCGGACCAGGCCGTCGCGGTCAACGGGGAGCCGGTCGAGGACGGAGCGTTGCCGGGGCTGCAGCGCATCGGCCTCGTCCGCAGTGTGCGCGCCCCGCAGTTCGAGGGGATCACCTTCCACGAGGTGCTGTGCAAGTCCGCGCTCAACAAGGTGCCGGGCGCTTCCGCGCTACCTTTCCGGTACACCGTCAACGGCTATCGCGGTTGCTCGCACGCGTGCCGCTACTGCTTCGCCCGGCCCACCCACGAATACCTGGACTTCAACTGCGGCAACGACTTCGACAGCCAGGTCGTGGTCAAGACCAACGTCGTCGAGGTGCTGCGCCGCGAGCTGCGCCGGCCGTCGTGGCGGCGCGAGACCGTCGCGCTGGGCACCAACACCGATCCCTACCAGCGGGCCGAGGGGCGCTACGCGCTGATGCCGGGCATCATCTGCGCCCTGGCCGAATCCGGCACGCCGCTGTCGATACTGACCAAGGGCACGCTGCTGCGGCGCGACCTGCCCCTGATCGCCGATGCGGCGCAACGGGTTCCGCTTTCGGTCGCGGTGTCGCTGGCCGTCGGTGACGCGGCCCTGCATCGGGACGTCGAGCCCGGCACGCCCACGCCGCAGGCGCGGCTGGGCTTGATCACCGCCATCCGCGAGGCCGGCCTGGACTGCCACGTGATGGTGGCGCCGGTGCTGCCGTATCTGACCGACTCCATCGAGCATCTCGATGGCCTGCTGGGCCAGATCGCGGCGGCCGGTGCGACCGGTGTCACCGTCTTCGGCCTGCACCTGCGCGGCTCGACCCGGGGCTGGTTCATGGCCTGGCTGTGCCGCTCACATCCCGAGCTGGTGGGCCGCTACCGCGAGCTGTACCGGCGCGGGGCCTACCTGCCGCCCGGCTACCGCGAGATGCTGCGGGGGCGGGCGGCGCCGCTTATCGCGAAATACCGGCTGGACGGCGAGCACCGCTCGTTCCGCCAGCCCGTCGCGGCGATCCAGGCGGAGCCGGAACCCCTTCAGCCGACGCTGTTTTGATTCAGGCCGGCTTGTCCCGGCGCGGCTTGGTCAGCGTGAACCGGTCCACCACGGTCACTTCGCCGAACGGCCCGCTCAGCGCGTAATGGGTGGCCTTGATCGAGGTGTCGCCGCCGGGTTGGCCCGGGTCCACGTCGAACGCCGCGAAGCCCCAGGGGTTGTCGCGGTCACGGAAGGCGGACCACGGTGCGTCCTCCAGCACGTAGATCGGTGCTTTGCGCCCCAGCGCGGGGTCGAATGCGCCGACTCCGGTCAACACGCGGCAGCGCGGCTCGGCGAAGAAGAAGCCGTTGGTGGGCGCGGACGTGCCGCCGCCGCCGATGACGACGTGCACCGTCCCCTTGGTGGGGTCGATGACGTCGGTGCGGGTGTCCACCGGTATCGGCGTTCGGGTGTCGGTCTGCTGCGTGCCGCGCAACGGGTGCGACCGCTCGTAATGGTGTTCGTGGCCGCACACCACGAGGTCGACCTGGTGCTGGTCGAACAGCGGAAGCCACTCCTGGCGGATCCCCAGGTCGGCCCCGTTGGCGGGCGTGTCGGCGGTGGAGATCGCCGTCTGGTGCATGCACACGACGATCCAGTCGATGTCCGGGTCGCGCCGGGCGGAGGCGAGTTCGTCTGCCAGCCAACGCTTTTGCTCTCCGCCCGAGTAGCCGTGCACGTAGAAGTTGCCGCCGTCCTGGAACGCCACGTCGTCGTTGTTCAGGCTGATCACCCGCACCGAGCCGGCGGTGAACGAATACCACAGCCCGCGCGTTTCGGGGCTCGATCCCGAGTCGGGCACCGCGAAATACGTCTGATAGGCGGCGTAACCGACTGGACCGTTGCCCAATTCGTTCTCGTGATTGCCCGCCGCCGGCATCCACGGCCGGTAGCGCGCCGATCGGGTGTTGTTCTCGAACCACGCCGACCAGGTGCGGATCCGGTCCTGCGCGAGGTTGGCGTAGCACAGGTCGCCGTTGACCAGGTTGAACAGGGGCGCCATGCGTTCGATCGCCAGGGTGGTGTCGGCGGACGCGGGCGAACCGATGTTGTCCGTGCCGTAGATGCCGTCGGGCATCCGCTCCAGTGTCGGCGTGGACTGGTCGCCGAAGCTGGTGAAGCGGAAGGGTTTACGCCCCGACGGCGCGGTGCGGAAGGTGCCCATCTCGGGCTCCGCGCCGTCGTGCACCGCGGCGTACACGTAGTCGGTGTCCGGGGTCAGGTCCCTCAGGCGGGCGTGGTTGACGCGGACCTCGGTGTTGGACTTGGCATCGCGGTAGGTGCGGGTTTCGGCCGCCACGGTGCGGCCGAGGCCCGACGTCGGCGTGCCGAGCATGACGCGCGGGTTGCGGACCGCGTCGACGGTGTGCCAGGACACCACGGCCTCGGTGCCGGCGTGCCGGCCGAATTGCAGGTGCAGCCCGGTCACCGGCGGCGCACCGTTGCGGCTGGGCTGATACCAGAGCGCGGGCGCGCTCGGGTGCGACCACACCAGGGTGGCCCCGCCGCCGACGCCCGCGCCGAGGGCGGCCGAGACCGCGCTGGTCGTCAACAACCTGCGGCGGCTGATGCCGAGGGCCGGATCGTTGCCTCGGGGGGCGGGGTCGTCGGCCACCCCTGCTTCATACCCGAAGGCGGTGAACGCCGCGGAACGGTGGCCGCTAGTGGCGGTGCGGCTCGAACAGTCCGGCCTGGCCGGTGGGCGGCGGCCGCGCGGCCAGCCACTCGCGGGTAGCCGCGTGCGACCGCTCGATGAGCGTTGCGCCGTGCGAGAAGTCTGTGCCCGACGTGGCGACCGGGCACAGCGGCCTGATGACACGCAGGTCGACCACTGGCTCGAAGCGCTCGACATCGACGGCCAGGCGATGGTTCACGGCCAGGGTCAGGGCATGCAACGCCATGTTGACCGCCGTCTTCGGTGACGCCGTCAGCGCGCAGGAGTACCCGGTCGGCAACACCCAGACCCTGTCGGCGCCCAACGCGACGGCATGCGACACCGGCGTGTTGTTCACGACGCCACCGTCCATCAGGTCGCGCCCGTCGACCCGCACCGGTGGGAAGACGCCCGGGATGGCGGCGCTGGCCGCGATCGCGTCCACGGCGTCTCCCGACGACAGCAGGACGTCGCCGCCGGAGATCACGTCGGTGGCCACCACGTGCAGCGGGATCGGTGCATCCTCGAGCCGGGCGAATTCCAGCTTGTCGGCCAGCAGCCGTCGCAACCCGATGCTGGGGACCAGGTGCGACCGAGGGGCCAGCATGCCCATCACCCCGGCTATCGGGTGGGCCGGGAAGATGTCTTTCCGCGCCAGCGACGTCCACAGCTCGGCCAGCGCGAGAATCCCCGCACGATCGGGCCGCGAGGCGATCCATCCGCCGTTGAGCGCGCCCACCGACGTCCCGACGATCAGGTCGGGCCGTTCCCCCTCGTCGGCCAGGGCCAGCAGCATCCCGACGTGAATGGCGCCGAGGCTGGCCCCGCCGGACAACACGAAGGCCGTGGGCACAGATGCATAGTAAGGAGCTCTATTCGTGCGTAGTGCCGTAACGAATTGGGTAGCGTTTTCGATATGACGAACGTGCGAATAGTGACCACGGGGGTCGCGGCGGCGACGTTTGCGGCCGCCGCAGCGGTGGCCGTCACGCCCGCGACCTCATCGGCGGACCCGGCAGGCCACCAGGTGACCTACACCATCACCGCCACCGGCAACCTCACCGGCAACGTCCGCTACATGAACACCGATCCGCCCAGCCAGGCGGCGTTCAACGCCAACTCCTCGCAGTACCTCAACAGCGTGCAGACGGCGTTCGCCGCGAATCAGCCGCTGGTCTACAACACGACGCTGAACGACCCGAATCAGTGGGCGTTCGTCAACGCGAGCGGCGGCTGCCACTGGCCGGACTGCGATTCGTCGAACACGCCGCAGATCCAGTGCCAGATCGCCATCGACGGCCAGGTCGTGGTGACCCAGAGCGCCACCACCGGGGTCACCTGCTCGACGCGACCCTGGTGAGCCGGCCGGCGCGGGTTCGCTGATAGCGAACACCGCGCCGTCGGGCGCGATTCAGTGATGGACGCGCAGCGCGAGGTAGTACTCGTCGCGGCGGGCGTTGTCGACTGTGTAGCCCACCGCCTTCGTCACCCCGTCGTGGTCGGACTCCAGCCAGCGTTCGGTGTGCTGGCGTTCGAATTCGGTCCACGACGGCACGGTGAACCTCTCCAGGACGATGTCGGGGTGTTCGAGGCTGTGGTACAGCCCCCAGCTGTAGCCTCCCGTGCGCAACCGGGAACGCCGCACCGGGCTCATCGCCTCGACGAAGTCCTTGAGGTTCTCGGTCTCCACCCGATAGCGGACGGTCACCAGCACGGGACCGTCGTTCGGGCACGGCTCGAACACGACCGCCGGCGACGGCCAGGCCCGCGAGATGTCGCGGCTGAGCTTCCCGGTTTCCGGCCGCAGCCCGAGCGGGACGACGCTGAGGGCGGCGGCGCCGAGCAACACCGCCGACACGGTCAGGGACACACCCAGCCCTTCCCGGGTGGCGATGACGCCCCACAGATACGAGCCGAGCGCCTGCGACCCCGTGAACACCAGCAGGTACATCGCCAAGCCGCGGGCGCGAACCCAGCGCGGCAAGTGCAGCTGCGCCGCTGCGTTCAACGTCGTCAACGTGATCAGCCAAGTCATCCCCGACAACACCAAGAACGGCGCCGCCGCGGCGAACGGCAGCCAGACCGCCGCGAGCGTCGCGGCGCCGTACGCCGCCGCGCACCCCGCCAGCAGCGTGTTGGGCGACACCTTCTGGCGGAACGGTGCGGGCACCCCCACGGCGAGCAGCGCACCAAAACCGATGGCGCCCAGCGCCATACCGTAGCCGCCGGCTCCCAGGTGCCAGGTGTCGGCGGCGGTCACCGGCAACAGGGCCAGCAGCGCGGAGGCAGGAAAGACGAAAAGGGCTGCGCGCAGCAAGATCCTGCGGAAGATCGGACCGTTGATCGTGTAGCCCAGCCCGGTGAGGATCGCCTGGCCGAGGTGTTCGCGCTCGATGGGCGCGATCTGCTTGGGCCGCCGCCACGCCGCCAAGGCGATGATGATCCCGACGAACGAGATCGCGTTGATCGCGAAGACCGCGGCGGGACCGGCCAACGCCAGGACGACGCCGCCGATGGCGGGTCCGACCACTCGGGCGACGTTCACCGAGACGCTGGCCAAAGTGGCGGCGGCCGTTATCTGCTCGCGCGGGACGACCTCGGGCTGAATCGCCTGCCAGGCCGGAGCGGTCAGCGCCGAGGCCACGCCGATGGCCAGGGTGAACAGCAGCAGCGCCGTCGGAGCGAGACGGCCGAAGTAGGTCACGCCGGCCAACGCCAGCGCCACCAGCACCGCATAGGACTGCAGGAACATCAGCAGGCGTCGCTGGTCGAACACGTCGGCGAGCGCGCCGGCGAACAATGCCAACAGCAGCGTCGGTCCCAGGCTCGCCGTTTGGACCAGTGCCACCACGGTGGCGCTGCTGTGGGCTTCGACCAGGAACCACTGCGCCGCCACACTTTGCATCCAGGTGCCGACGTTGGAGACGAACTGCGCAACGAACAGGGCGCGGAAAACCTGGTTGCGCAACGGCGTCCAGACCGATATCTCCCCGGTGTCGGCGCGCTCGTGCGTCATATCCGACATGCGACCCTTTCGCGTCGTGCGGCGGGGTAGAAGTCTAAGTCACGCACCTGACCCGCGCACGACCTAGCGGTGGCCGTGAGCGCGGCGGAGCCGGGCGAAGCGGGCCGCCGCCATGGGACGAGCGGTGGTCGTGAGCGCGGCGGAGCCGGGCGAAGCGGGCCGCCGCCATGGGACGAGCGGCGTCACCGCCGGGCGCGGGCCGCCGGCTCGTGGGCTACGACGACGACCTCGGCCGGATCGGCACCGACGGAGCGGACCGTGTGGCTGACCGCCGCGTCGAAATATGCGCTGTCGCCGACGCCGAGCGTGATCGTTTGGTCGCCGTAGTCGAGTTCGACGGTGCCGGCGTGCACGAACATGAATTCCTGCCCTCCGTGCTCGGGGTGCGGATCGTCGGCGGGACTCGCAGCCGGGCGAACCACGAACGGCGACATGGACTTTCCCAGCAGCGATGACGCCAGCACCCGATAGCGCTGACCGTCCACCGCGCCAGGCGCCCGGTCGACTGCGATCTTCTCCTGCGCCTCCTCGTCGGAGAACAACCGCCCCACGTCGACGTCGAGCGCCTTGGCCACCTTGAGGGCCACCGCGATCGACGGGGTGCTCCGCCGCCGTTCGATCTTGGACAGGTAGCTCTTGGTCAGCCCGGTCTGTTCGGCGAGCTCCTCGAGGGTCAGGCCGCGCTGGGTGCGGACCGCGCGCAGTAGTGCCGTCACTGACGATGCCTCCCGACGAGCTTCTGAAGAGCGTGCTGATGACACAAAGTGTCCTATCGTGTTACATTGTGTCATATGGCTGGCACGTTCACCGACTCCAAGTCCGCGTTGATGCGTCGCGCCGCCGAGCAATTGACGGCCCTCCAAGCTGAAGCGGCCGTCGACTCCCAGCTGACCGCCCGGCAGAAGCTGGCATTGACCTGTCGCGCGTTGTTCGATGCCGGTCACGACTCAGGCCTGGCCGGACAGATCACCGCACGGGCCGAGGCCGACGGCACCTACTACACCCAGCGGTTGGGCCTCGGGTTCGACGAGATCACCGACGCCAACCTGCTGGTGGTGGACGAGGACCTCAACGTGCTCGACGGTGACGGAATCCCCAACCCCGCCAACCGTTTCCACAGCTGGATCTACCGTGCCCGCCCGGACGTGCACTGCATCGTGCACACCCACCCGTTCCACGTGGCGGCGCTGTCGATGCTGAAGGTGCCGCTGATCGTGTCCCACATGGACACCACGCCGCTCTACGACGATTGCGCCTTCCTCGCCGAATGGCCGGGCGTGCCGGTCGGCAACGAGGAGGGGGAGATCATCACCGCCGCCCTCGGTGACAAGAAGGCGGTGCTACTGGCGCACCACGGCCAGGTGGTCGCCGGCGCCAGCATCGAGGAGGCATGCTCGTTGGCGGTGCTGATCGAGCGCGCCGCCCGGCTGCAGCTGGCCGCCATGGCCGCCGGCACCGTCAAGGAGCTCCCCGAGAAGCTGGCCCGCGAGGCGCACGACTGGACGCTGTCGCCGCAACGCAGCCGCGCCAACTTCGCCTACTACGCCCGCCGGGCCCTGGCCCGTCATCCCGATGCCCTGACCAATTAAGGCCATTCCCAACAAGATTCGAGGATTCGCTCGTGCCCGACATCCACGGCATCATCGCCTACCCGGTCACTCCATTCGTCGATGACGGCATCAACACCGAACGGCTGGCCGCGCTGGTCGATCGGCTCGTCTTCTCCGGCGTCCACGCGATCGCCCCGCTGGGCAGCACCGGTGAACTGGCTTACTTGGACGAACCCGAGTTCGACACCGTCGTCGACACCACGATCGCCACGGTCGCCGGCCGGGTGCCAGTGATCGTCGGCGTGTCGGATGTGACCACCGCCAAGACCATTCGCCGTGCCCGCTACGCGCAGCGGGCCGGCGCCGACGCGGTGATGATCCTGCCGGTGTCCTATTGGAAGCTGCGCGAGCGGGAGATCGTCGCGCACTACCGCAGCGTCGGCGACGCCATCTCGATCCCGATCATGGCCTACAACAACCCGGCAACCAGCGGCGTCGACATGCCCCCCGAGCTGCTGATGCGCATGTTCGAGACCATCGACAACGTCACCATGGTCAAGGAATCCACCGGTGACCTGACCCGCATGCACCGAATCGCCGAACTGTCCGGCGGCCGGCTGCCGTTCTACAACGGCAGCAACCCGCTCGTGCTGGACGCCCTCAAAGCCGGCGCCGCCGGATGGTGCACGGCCGCACCGAATCTGCGGCCCGAGCCGTGCATCGACCTGTACGAGGCTGTGCGCGCGGGTGACCTCGACAAGGCGCAGGCCCGCTACGACGACCTCAAGCCGCTGCTGGAGTTCATCGTCGCCGGGGGACTGGCCACCACGGTGAAGGCCGGCCTGGACCTGCTCGACTTCCCGGTCGGGGACCCGCGCGCGCCGCTGCTGCCGCTCGACGATGACGGCCGCGCCGAGTTGCAGAAACTACTGGCCGGCTAACCCAAACTCGGGGCGGAGAAGGTGTCGCACTGCTTCGGGTCGCCGGTCTGGTAGCCGACGGTGAACCAGTGCTGCCGCTGCTCCGACGAGCCGTGCGTCCACGACTCCGGGTTGACCCGCCCGGTCGCTTCCTTCTGAATCCGGTCGTCGCCCACCGACGCCGCGGCCGACAGGGCGTCTTGGATGTCCTGATCGCTCAAGGGCTGCAGGTACGGGACGCCGGTG
>NZ_LZJM01000086.1:0-848 GCF_001667665.1 Mycobacterium sp. E342 | reverse complement strand
GCCGGATGAGCAAACCTTCCGAGAGCGTCGGACGCGCCGTCGACCTGCTGGAGAAGTTCGCCCGCTCGGGACGTTGCGAGCGCCCCGCCGCAGCGGAGCCGCGTCGCTGAGCTGTCGCGGTGACTCGGCATCCAAGTTGGCAATGCGGGCCAAGTTGATGGATAGACTGCGAAACGCATTGAGCGCCTCGACGGGACGTCTAGGCTCATGACCGGGACTATCGACTTGCGGATTAAGGGGCAACTTTGGCCGTGACTGATCACGACACGCGGTTTGCATACCTCGACTTGCTCCGGCGCGACCTGACCAGGTACGGCAACGACGAGTTGGTGCCGGTGGGCTGGTACCGCTTGGGACGCCCCTTGTTCAGCACCCGCAATTTCATGCTGGTACGCAAGCGTCCGTTCAACAAGCAGGCACGTGACCTGGGCCTCGACTGGCCGGCGGACGCCTTGACGATGATCGGCATGCAACGGCTGACCAGCCTGCAGCATTGCGTTGAGACTGTGCTGGAGGATGACGTCCCCGGCGACCTGGTCGAGTGTGGCGTATGGCGTGGCGGCGCCTCGATCTTGATGCGCGCGGTGCTGGCCGCCTACGGGGACGAGAAGCGTTGTGTTTGGCTGTGCGACTCGTTCGCCGGTGTACCGCCACCGGACGTCGCAAACTACAAGCAGGACAAAGGGATTACACTGCACCGTCACGCGCGGATCCTGGGGGTGCCCGAAGCCGAAGTGCGGGCCAATTTCGAGCGTTACGGGTTGCTGGATGACCAGGTTCGTTTCCTGCCGGGCTGGTTCAAGGACACGCTGCAGGATGCGCCGATCGATCGCATCTCCGTGCTGCGG
>NZ_LZJM01000085.1:0-9242 GCF_001667665.1 Mycobacterium sp. E342 | reverse complement strand
GGTCGCGGGTATCACGCAACCGAACGAGGCCAGCAATGGCTTTCACCGGTCATTCGGATTTCACGATCGGGCTGGGCGGGCCGTGGGCCGAGCCGACTAGGTCCAGTTGCATCCATGCGACATCGTGCCAGCGGCCGTCTTTCCATGCGGTGCGCCTATACAAGCCCGCGTCGTGAAATCCGAATGACCGGTGAAAGCCATTGCTGGCCTCGTTCGGTTGCGTGATACCCGCGAAAGCCGTTCGGTAGCCGCGCTCCCTGAGCCGGTGCAGCAGCCGCGTGTAGAGCTGGCGGCCGCCGCCCGTGCGGTGATGGTCGAGGTCGACATAGATTCCGGTCTCGGCCGACCACTGGAAGGTCGGTAGGCGCCTGAGCGCGTGACCATAGGCGAAACCGACGACCTGACCATCGCGTTCGAGGACCAGCCAGTCGTGGGCCTCGCGGGCGGCGGCGATGCGGGCGGCCATCTCCCCTACGCTCGGGACTTCGATCTCCCAGCTGATCGCCGTGTCCTCGACGTACGGGCGATAGATCGCACGGCACGCCGCGGCGTCCTGCGCAGACGCCGGGCGCACCCGACCGATTCGCATGCCAATCATTCTTTCAGGCTTGCAAGGGATTACAAGCCGCCCACAGGCGATCGAAGCCGCGAGACTGAAACCACGGCGCACGTTTGCGGCGTGTCGTCGCCCTGGGTTAAGTGTCGCGGCGCGAAAACGCGAGAGGTGAATTACGCGTCGAGCGCCAGGTCCTTGCGGAAGCGCTGCATGCCGTCGATCTTGTCGGCCAACGAGGCGTCCGGCCCGGCGTAGAACATCCACGGCATGGTGATGATGCCGGTGATGCCGGCGTCGGCGGCGCGCCGATAATCTGCGGTGGTGAATGCGTCGGTCAGCGGCGTCAGGACGGTGAAATCGTCCATCGAGAGCCCGTTTTCGGCCCGCAGTTCCCGCAACCGGCCGACCGCGTCGATGGCGCGGTCGGTCTTGATCAGGTCACCGATCCAGCCGTCGTTGCGGGCGGCGCGGCGCAGCGCGATGTCGCTGAGCCCGCCGACATACACCGGGATCGGCGGCGGCGTCGGCTCCATCTCCAGTCGCGGCGCCCGGTAGAACGCGCCGTCGAACTCCGTCCATCCCGGCCGCCACAACGCCCGCATCAGGTCGATGATCTCGTCGGTGCGTTTGCCGCGGGCCTCGAATTGTTCGCCCATCAGCGCGAATTCCTCGCGGCACCAACCGACACCGATGCCGAGCTCCACCCGGCCCTCCGCCAGGACCGCCGCGGTCCCAATCGCTTTGGCCGCCGAGTACGGGTTGCGCATCGCCGGGATGTAGACGGTGGTGACGAACCGCAGCCGCGAGCTGACCTGAGCCAGCGCGCCGACGAGGACCCACGGGTCGGGCCAGTCGGTGAACGGCTGCCAGCGCCGCTCGCCGTCTTTGGTGTACGGATACGGGGTGTCCAGGGTCTCCAGGTTGACGACGTGGTCGGGAATCCCGATGCCGTCGTAGCCGAGTTCGTCTGCGGCCTTGGCGATCTCGATGATCTCCCGGGTGTTCAGGAAGGCGCTGCTGACGTAGAACTTCATTGCGCTTCCCGCGCCCAGGACGGCTCGATGAAGACGCCGTCGGCCTCGACGGTGACCCCGGAAGCGTCCGAAATGGTGCCGCGGGCAAAGACTTTCACACCCTCCTTGCCCTCGATCCAGGCCTCGGACCGAAGCGGGCCCAGCGGGGTGCCGCGCAGGTACTTCACGGTGATGGTTCCGGTGAACCGCGGCTTGGACAGCCCCTCGCTGGCCGCCTCACCCAGCATGTGGTCGAGCACCAGGGCGCTCACCCCGCCGTGTACCAGCTTGGGCGGCCCCTCGTAGGCCGCCCCGAGGATGAATTCGCTCCAGCACCGGCCGCCGCCGTCGTGGTGGACGATGACGGGCGGCGCGATCGGATTGCCCAAGCCGATCGCGGCGTTTCCCAGCGTGAGCGGCCGCGCGCCGTCGACGCGGTAGCTCACACCGATCGGCCGGGTCCGTTGCCGCAACGACTCGGTGACCGCCTCGATCGCGGTCCGCGCGTTGGCGACGACGTCCTCGTCGGCCTCGGTGCGGATGGTGGCGTCGATGAGTTCCCGGACGGCGTCGGCCAGCGGGGCGTACAGGGCCGTCACTCGTTGCGCCTCCGCCGCGTCGAGCACCTCGAAAATGGCATCCAACGCGCCGGCCTCCTGACTCAACTCCCGAACACCTTCCGCACGACCGCCTTCGCGCGCCGCGTCACCCGAAGATAGTTGTCCAGGAATTCGCCGCCGTCGTCGGTCGGCCAGCCGGCGGCAACTGCGACCGCGTTGAGCTGCCGCCCGGGGCCCGGCAACTGATCGGTCGGCTTGCCGCGGACCAGCACCAGCGCGTTGCGGGCCCGGGTGGCGGTCAGCCAGGCCTGCCGCAGCAGGTCGACCTCGTCGGCGGGAACCAGGCCGGCCGCCTCGATCGCATCCAGGGATTCCAGCGTCGAGGTGTTGTGCAGGGCGGGGATGTCGTGGGCATAGAGCAGCTGCAGCAGCTGCACGGTCCACTCGATGTCGGCCAGTCCCCCGCGGCCCAGCTTGGTGTGGGTGTTGGGGTCGGCGCCGCGCGGCAGCCGCTCGGCGTCCACGCGGGCCTTGATGCGGCGGATCTCGCGCACCGCGTCCGACGACACCCCGTCGGCCGGATAACGCGTCTTGTCGGCGATCACCAGGAACCGCTGCCCCAGCTCCGCGTCACCGGCGACCGCGTGCGCGCGCAGCAGGGCCTGAATCTCCCACGGCTGCGCCCACTGCTCGTAGTACGCGGCGTACGAACCCAGCGTCCGCACCAGCGGACCCTGCCGACCCTCGGGCCGCAGGTTGGCGTCGACCTCCAGCGGCGGGTCGACGCTGGGGGTCCCCAGCAGCGTGCGCACCTGCTCGGCGACCGTCGTGGACCACCGGATCGCCACCGAGTCCTCGACACCGGACGCCGCCTCGCACACGAACATCACGTCGGCGTCGGACCCGTAGCCAAGCTCGGCGCCACCCAGCCTGCCCATGCCGATCACCGCGATGGCGGCCGGCGCCCTTCCTTTTTCGGAGCCGTCCTTGGGAAGGTTGGCGCGGATGATCGCGTCGAGCGCGGCCTGCAGCACGGCCACCCATACCGAGGTCAGCCCCCGGCAGACGTCGATGACCTCGAGGAAGCCCAGCAGGTCGGCCGAGCCGATGCGGGCCAATTCGCGGCGGCGCAGCGTGCGGGCCGCGGCGATCGCGCGCACCGCGTCGGGGTGGCGGCCGGCCGACGCGATCAGCGCCCGGGCCACCGCGGCGGGGTCGGTCTCGAGCAGTTTGGGGCCGGCCGGGCCGTCGCTGTAATCCTGAATCACCCTCGGCGCGCGCATCAACAGGTCCGGGACGTAGGCGGAGGTGCCCAGCACGTGCATGAGCCGCTTGGCCACCGCGGGCTTGTCGCGCAGCGTGGCCAGATACCAGTTCTCGCCGGCCAGGGCCTCACTCAGCCGGCGGTAGGCCAGCAGGCCGCCGTCGGGATCGGGGGCGTAGGACATCCAGTGCAGCAGCCGGGGCAGCAGCACCGACTGCACGCGGCCGCGCCGGCCGCTCTGGTTGACCAGCGCCGCCATGTGTTTCAGCGCCGTCTGGGGCCCCTCGTAGCCGAGCGCGGCGAGCTGCCGCTCGGCGGCCTCCGACGTCATGCCGTGCCGGATCTCCAGGCCGGCCGGGCCGATCGACTCCAGCAGCGGCTGGTAGAAGAGCTTGGCGTGCAGTTGAGAAACCCGCAGGTTCTGGTGACGCAGCTCCTCGCGGAGCACGCCCGCGGCGTCGTGCCGCCCGTCGGGCCGGATGTGCGCGGCGCGCGCCAGCCAGCGCACGGCCTCCTCGTCCTCGGCCTCCGGCAACAGGTGGGTGCGCTTGAGCCGCTGCAGCTGGAGCCGGTGCTCGAGCAGCCGGAGGAACTCGTAGGACGCGGTCAGGTTCGCCGCGTCCTCGCGCCCGATGTAGCCGCCCTGGCCCAACGCGTCCAGCGCGTCAACCGTGGACGCCACGTGCAGCGACTCGTCGCCGCGGCCGTGCACCAGCTGCAGTAGCTGCACCGCGAACTCCACGTCCCGCAGCCCGCCGCTGCCGAGTTTGATCTCGCGGCCGCGCACGTCGGCGGGCACCAGCTGCTCGACCCGGCGGCGCATGGCCTGCACCTCGATGACGAAGTCCTCGCGCTCGCAGGCCACCCACACCATCGGCATCAACGCGGTCAGGTAGCGCTCCCCGAGCTCCGCGTCGCCCACGGCCGCGCGGGCTTTCAGCAACGCCTGGAACTCCCACGTCTTCGCCCAGCGCTGGTAGTAGGCGATGTGCGACTCGACGGTGCGGACCAGCTCACCGCTGCGGCCCTCGGGCCGCAGCCCGGCGTCAACCTGGAAGAAGGCCGCCGAGGCGACCCGCATCATCTCGCTGGCCAGCCGGGTGGTGAGGGCGTCGGCCCGCTCGCCGACGAAGATCACGTCGACGTCGCTGACGTAGTTCAGTTCGCGGGCACCGCATTTGCCCATCGCGATGACGGCCAGCCGCGGCGGCGTGCGGTCGCCGCCGCACACGCTCAGCTCGGCCACCCGCAGGGCGGCGGCCAGCGCGGCGTCCGCCAGGTCCGACAGCTGGGCGCCCACCACGGTGAACGGCAGCACCGGTTCGTCCTCCACCGTCGCCGCCAGGTCGAGCGCGGCCAGCACCAACAGCTGGTCGCGGTACAGGGTTTGCAGGCGCGCCACCACCGTCGCGGGATCGCCCGACGCCTCGTCGACGCATCTGGTAAACGCCGCGCGCAGCTCGTCGTGCGTGGGCAGTTTGGCCTTGCCCCGCAACAGTTTCCACGAGTGCGGGTGAACGGCCAGGTGATCGCCCAGGGTCAGCGACGAGCCGAGCACGGCGAACAGCCGCCCGCGCAGCGGGCGTTCGGCGAGCAGCGCGGCGTTGAGCTCGTCCCAGTCGGTGTCGGGGTTTTCCGCCAGCCGGATCAGGGCGCGCAGCGCGGCGTCGGGGTCGGGTGCGCGCGACAGCGACCACAGCAGGTCGACGTGCGCCTGGTCGTCGTGGTCGTACCAACCCAGCTGCGTCAGCCGATCGCTCGCCGGGGGGTCGACCAGGCCGAGCCGGCCCACGCTGGGCAGCCGGGGGCGCTGCGTCGCGGGTTTGGTCACGACCACGACGGTATCGCAACCCGCCTGCGTTGCCGGGGAAAGGCGGGCGGCCTGGTGAGCGCGGCGCGGGCTACAGCGACAGGTAGGTGCTCAGCTCGTACTGCGTGACGTGGCTGCGGTAGTTGGCCCACTCCGTGCGCTTGTTGCGCAGGAAGAAGTCAAACACGTGCTCCCCCAACGTCTCCGCGACCAGCTCGGAGGACTCCATGGCCTTCAGCGCGCTGTCCAGGCTGGTCGGCAGCTCGCGGTAGCCCATCGCGATCCGCTCCTCGGGGGTCAGGTCCCACACGTTGTCCTCGGCCTGCGGACCCAGCACGTAGCCCTTCTCCACCCCGCGCAGCCCGGCGGCCAGCAGCACGGCGAACGTCAGGTAGGGGTTGCACGCCGAGTCGGGGCTGCGCACCTCGATGCGCCGCGACGACGTCTTGTGCGGCGTGTACATGGGCACCCGCACCAGAGCGGACCGGTTGGCCGCGCCCCACGACGCCGCGGTGGGCGCCTCCCCGCCCTGCACCAGCCGCTTGTAGGAGTTGACCCATTGGTTGGTGACCGCGCTGATCTCCGAGGCATGCTCCAGGATGCCGGCGATGAACGACTTGCCCACGTCGGACAGCTGTAGCGGGTCGTCGGGGCTGTGGAACGCATTGACGTCGCCCTCGAACAGGCTCATGTGGGTGTGCATCGCCGAGCCGGGGTGTTGCCCGAACGGCTTGGGCATGAACGACGCGCGGGCGCCGTTCTCGATCGCGACCTCCTTGATGACGTAGCGGAACGTCATCACGTTGTCGGCCATCGACAGGGCGTCGGCGAAGCGCAGGTCGATCTCCTGCTGGCCGGGCGCGCCCTCGTGGTGGCTGAACTCCACCGAGATGCCCATGAATTCCAGAGCCTCGATCGCGTGGCGGCGGAAGTTCGAGGCGGAATCGTGCACCGCTTGGTCGAAGTAGCCCGCGTTGTCGACCGGGACGGGCACCGACCCGTCGTCCGGGCCCGGCTTGAGCAGGAAAAACTCGATTTCGGGGTGGACATAGCAGGAAAACCCGAGGTCGTTGGCCTTCTGCAGCTGGCGGCGCAGCACGTGTCGCGGGTCCGCCCAGGACGGCGAACCGTCCGGCATGGTGATGTCGCAGAACATCCGCGCCGAGTGGTGGTGGCCGCCGGACGACCAGGGCAGCACCTGGAAGGTCGACGGGTCCGGGTTGGCCACGGTGTCGGATTCCGAGACCCGCGAAAAGCCCTCGATTGAGGATCCGTCGAAGCCGATGCCCTCTTCGAAGGCGCCCTCGAGTTCGGCCGGGGCAATGGCGACTGACTTGAGGAAACCGAGCACGTCGGTGAACCACAGCCGAACGAAGCGGATATCCCGTTCCTCCAGCGTGCGGAGGACGAATTCCTTCTGACGATCCATAACCGAAACAGTAGGCAACAGCTGTTAATTCTGTGTTACGGCAACGGATAACGCAGTGCACCGGGCGTAAATACCTGCAGGTCAGCGCAGCGCTATCATATAGTTATCCTACAGTCAGCTATCGCGTGTCAAAGACCCAGCGCACAGCGGCTGCCGCAGCGTTGACCCACTACTCCCGCTCGGCCGCGCGGCCGGTACCTCACGTGGGATCGGTGCGGGTAGCAGCAGGACCGACCACCCTCCGGCCGGCTCCAAGTGACCTATCGGCGTACAGGAGAGTTTGCCCCCTTGCTTCCAGCGTCAGTTTTGTTATCATTACCACCATGAGTTTTCACATACCCACGTCTGGTGAGATCAACGCCATGAGCGAGACCGACTACCGAGTGTTGGAGAACCGGATACGCCGCTTAGCGCGGCGCCGTGGCCTCAAGCTGGAGAAATCCAGGGCGCGCGACCCTCGTGCTGCCGACTACACGACGTACCAACTCGTCGATGCGTCTAGTGGGTCGGTCGTAGCCCGTGGGTTCGCCAGCGGCTACGGCATGTCGCTCGCTGATGTTGCTGCGTCACTGCTGGCTACCCCGATCGCCCTGCTCGCGGATGAGTTTGCCGCACGCGGTTACGAGGTCGAGCTAGGCAAGAATTTCGGCGGCGAGATGTGTCAGATCCTTGCAGATCCCAACGGACATCCGATCGCGATCAACGTCATCGACTTCGGGCGCGACCCCCTTGGCCGCAGCGTCGATATCCGCTGGGAGTCACATGGGCAACCGCATTTCATCGACACAGTGATGGAAACCGAAAAGCTGGGCGATCGCATCATCGAAACGTTCTGACGCCCCACGCGATGATCAACGCGCCCCGGCGCAGCCGGGCACGTTGAGGCCCGGGCAACGACCTGCAGGCGGTGACGTCAGCCGCCAGGGTGTTACGAACGGTACCCATCGCGATCGGGGCTACCCGCTCAGCATGTGGCCGCCCGCGCCGCCGAGCGCACTGACCGCGACGCCGGAAGCGAACGAGCCAAGCCATGCCGCCGCCTGCTTCAACTTGCTTCGCTCCGGTTCGTCGAACGACTCGTCGTCGCCGGCGGCGTCGAGCGCAGCGACCAGCCGTTCGAGCAGGTTCTCGGGCGTGGGCCACTGACCCGCCACGCGCAATGCATCGCCAGTCGGCGGTCCGACGGCGACGAAGTGACCGCCGAAATCGGTGCTGGCTGGTTCAAGGTAGGGCTCGCGATACAGGGCGCGCAGTGCCCTCTCGGTGGTCTCTGGGTCGAGATTGGCCTTGGCCGCGATTTCGCTCGGGCCGATCTTCGTCTTGCCGGTCGCCTCGAAAATTTCCACCACGGCCTTCAAGACGGGCAGATCGCGATTCGTCCAGGTGTCGGCGACTGGATCGGGGTTCTGGGGTGTCATGCCGCAACGTTAACGATGCGTTGGGATCGCTGCGGCGAAAAGCGCGCCGCATTTTGCGCGATGCCGCAGGACGCTGCGCTGATTGGCCGCTGGCCGCCTATTCGACGCCCGCCGCCGAGACTCCGGTAATGCCACGGGAACGCGCGGCCCCGATGGCGGCCGCGCTCAGGTCAAGTCGAAAGCAATTTTGAGCGCAGCGTCCAACTTCTCCATCGTCGGCGCCGACAACACTCCCCGCGGACGACCCGCAACTTCCTCTTCCCATAGAGGGTCAATTACGTCGGCCACCACATAGCCGGTTACCGGATCGTCAGGACTCAGTTCCACAGCACTTGGAACGCGGGACTTGTCGGTGCTCGTCACCATCGCGCCCAGAACGCTGTCCAGCAACCGATTCCGCACGTCATTCGACACGATTACGTAGTAATGCCTGCCACGCTCACCGCCCGCATCGACTGAATAAACTTGGCCGCGGCGCGCAGTCGTCATATCGACCGAAGTGTACGAATCCGATCACGCCGAGCACGGCGGGCAGCATCGATGGCCTTCTCGTCGTCGCTTTGCGCGGCCAACTTCAAGTAACCAGCCACGATCCTTTGGCGGTTGACCACCTCGGTGGCAGTCACTCTCGACGGGCTCCCGATCGGCGATCCACCCAGATACAGAAGGCCCGAGCCCTCCGGTCTGCGGTCCCAGGACAAGTGGTAACGCTGCAAGGCCTGGTAGACGCCCGGAACTGTGATTCTCTGGCCGCCAGCCACACTCGGACGAACGAATATCGCCGGCGCAGTCACTTTGGCGGCAGCTTTCCAAGATGGCGCCCGAGAGCATCCCAAAGCTCTTCGGCACGGCTGCGATTCAGCACGAAACTGCCCCGAGGTGCTATGACGATGGTGTTCCCCATGCGGGCTAGCCCTTCCTGAGCCGATTCGGGCGTGAGCCATGGCGGCGGGGCAACATGACCGAGGTACATGTAGACGGCATCCTGGAGCTGTTGATCCCACGCGAATAGGACCTGGTTAACTACTGCCGCCTCCGTGCCCATGTCGTCTGGCCAGCGCAATTCGACGTTTTCAGCGATCGGCTCGCCGGATGGGGCCTCGCTAGGTTTCGGCATACCCCTATCTTGGCAGAACGTCTGTAGCGCGTCAGCCGCTCAGTCTTAAAGCCGGGTCGTTGTCGGCGCGGTGCG
>NZ_LZJM01000084.1:0-9127 GCF_001667665.1 Mycobacterium sp. E342 | reverse complement strand
CTCCCGGGTACGGGACCGGCCCGGGAGCGGGACCCCCGGGATAGCGGATGCTGGGTGGTTCGGGGATTCCGCGGGTGACGGGCAGGTAGTCGGCGTATCCCGGGAACGCGATCCCGGGATTGGGCCGGATATCCAGACCGGTTCCCCATCCCGTGTTCGTAATGAGTTGGCGCAGCGGCCAATTGGCTGCGACGTCCGGCAGTGATCCGCAGCCCGGCTGACCGCCGGGACCCCCCTTGGCGCCGACGATCGGAAGGTTCTGCGGGTACCGGTACTGGTCCGCGCCGAACAGCGGTGTGCTGTCGATGATCAACGAGTATCCGTTGGCGCCGCCCATCGCGTCCCGGTACCCGGTGTCGAGGGCGGTTTTCGCGCCGACCAACATACACGTCAGTGCGGGGTTGTATTTCATCAGCAGGCTGGTGGTCGGTTCGAGCAGATTCACCGCCCTGATGATGTTGTTCTTATTGGGCCCAACAAGATTGATCCCACTGCGGGAAAGCCCGATGGCGCCGGCGAGCAGCGCGTCGAGGGCGGCCGAGTCATGGTCGATCGTGCCGCTGGTGGTGCCGGCGGCGTCGAGCACCCGCAGAATATCCTGTGCCGCAGGGTCATAAGTGTCGCTGATGCTCTTGACCGCGCGAATGTCCGCCCTGACCGTTTCGGCGCGCGGATTGATCGCTCGCAGCACCTCGTCGGCGTCGGTGATGCCCTGGCCGATGACTGCCCCTCGGCCGCGCAAGCCCTCGGCCAGCGCGGACAGGACGGCCTGCAGCTTGGCCGGGTCGATCTCGTCCAGCACCTTGACGAGGTTGGCGAACATGGTGTTGACCTCGGTGCCGACGTTGTCGACGGGGATCACCGCCCCGGCCGACAGGCGCTTCGGGCTGGGCCGGCTCGGATACACGAGGTCGACGTATTTGGCGCTGAAGAAGGTGGTCGCCCTGATGCGGGCGCGCACGTTCGCGGGGATGTATCGGACCTGGTTCGGGTCGAGATCCAGCCTGAGGCTTACCTGGTCCTTGCCGGTGTGGATCTCGCCGACCCGGCCCACCTGCACCCCGCGCATCTTGACCTTGCCGCCGCGGTCCATCACCAGGCCGGCCCGGTCGGAGACCACCGTCACCGGCACGTACGACTTGAACCACCCGGAGAAGAAGGCAGACGTCAGCGCGATGGTGCCGAGCGTGGCGACGGCCAAGATCAGTGTCCACCACGCGGGATGCATCCCCTCTGAGCGCGATTCCGACATGGTCCTACCCGGAGAGATTGAAGTGGCCGGACTGGCCGTGTACGGAAAGCGAGATCGCCAGCACGATCAGCGTCAGCACGATCAGGGAAGTGCGGACCGAGTGACCGACCGCCCGGCCCACGCCGGCGGGGCCGCCCCACGCGTTATAGCCGTAGTAGGTGTGCACGAGCATGACGGCGATCGCCGCGGCGATCACGGTGACGAACGACCACAGCAGGTCGGTCGAATTGAGAAATGTGCGGAAGTAGTGGTCGTACACGCCGGTGGACTGGCCGTAGATGCCCGTCGTGCCGAACCGCGCCGCCTGAAACGCACACACCACCGCCACGCAGTACAGCGGGATGACCACGACCACACCCGCGACCACCCGGGTGGAGACGAGGTAGGCGATGGATCGCACCGCCATCACCTCGAGCGCGTCGATCTCGTCGGCGATCCGCATCGCGCCCAACTGCGCGGTCGCGCCCGCGCCGATGGTCGCGGCCAGGCCGACGCCGGCGACCGCAGGCGAGATGATGCGTACGTTGACGTAGGCGGAGATGAATCCCGTCATCGCCTCGACGCCGATGCCGGACAGCTGGTTGTAGCCCTGTACTGCGATGACCGCGCCGGTCGACAGGGTCAGGAAGCCTACGATCACCACGGTGCCGCCGATCACCGCCAGCGCGCCGGTGCCCAGGCTCATCTGGGCGACCAGTCGGATGATCTCCTTCCCGTAACGAGCGAAGGCCGTCCGCATTTCGGCGATCGCAATCGCGTAGAACTTCACCTGCGCGCCAACGCGATTCCAATCAGCGGCGACGCGGCCCGCCGCGTGCGGCAGCCAGTCGAATCGCTGGTGTAGCGCGCTGTCGCCGGTCATTGCGGACCCGTGTAGTAGACGGCCGTCGCCACGATGTTGATGACGAACAGCGCGACGAACGAGTAGACGACGGTTTCGTTGACGGCGTTGCCGACGCCCTGGGGGCCGCCGCCGACGGAAATGCCCTTGTAGCAAGCGATCAGAGCGGCCGCCATCCCGAACAGTGCGCCTTTGACCAGACCGAGGATGAGGTCGGGCAGGTGGGTGAGCAGCGTCAGACCCGCGGCGAAGGCGCCCGGGGTGACGTGCTGCACGAAGACCGAGAAGACGAACGACCCGGCCAGGCCCACCAGGGTGACCAGCGACACCAAGGACACCGCGACGACGGTGGCCGCCAGCACCCGCGGCGCCGCCAGCCGGCGGACCGGGTCGACGCCCATCACGCGTAACGCGTCGAGTTCGTCGTGGATGGCACGCGCGCCGAGGTCGGCGCACATCGCCGTAGCCCCGGTGCCGGCGACCACGAGAACGGTCACCACCGGCCCGATCTGGGTGACCGAGGCGGTCGCGGCGCCCGTCCCGGAGAAGTCGGCCGCCCCGAACTCGACCAACAGGATGTTCATGGTGAACACGACGAGAACGGTGAACGGGATCGTCAGCAACAGGGTCGGAATGATGGAAACCCGGGCCACGAACCAGGTTTGCAACAGAAACTCACGCCATGGAAAGGGCAGCTTGAACATCGCCACGAACGTGTCGAGCGACATGGCGAAGAAATCGCCGGCCGATCGCAGGGGTTTGGTGACGGACTCTGAGGAAATCACGGCAAATCCCTCCACCGGCCCGGAAAGATGACCGTCGTCGCGACCCGTGTGCCCCTAACCCGGGGACGCTTGAGGGGAACCGTACAACAAGCCTGAAACCCGCGAAGGAGAATTGGCGATGTTTGCCGCCCGGACGCCAAACGCACTCGCAGTGAATGCGATTCATATTCCGATGTTCTCATTGCGTCACGGCCCGGCAGGCGGAACGTATCCGGCGGCCGATTGTCGTAACTGCCAGATCTGCGCCGGGCACAATTCACCGACGGCCTGGCTGATCAGATACGACGCCTGATACTCGTCGGAGTTGCCGAAGTCCCCTTTGACCTCCGCCATGATCTGCGCATAGCGCTCCCCCGCCCGTACCTTGTCGCAAATGCCGTTCCCGTACGCCAAGGCGGCGTCGGCATTGGCGAAGTTGTAGCCCGGGCGCACGGTCACGTTGACCAGGTAGGCCACCGCATCCGCCCGCGCGGGGGGCGGCCCGGCGCACAGCAAGACGGCCGCCGCGGTCGGACCGGTCAGCCGGCGAAGATTCATCTCGGCGCCCGAGCGCCGGGTGCGCCGTACATCGCAACGACGACGCTGCGGTCCAGGCTGTTCTGCGACCACACCCCCATCTGCGTGTAGGCACAATTCCGCATGACCGCCAGGTACACCGGGTTGGAGAACCACTGGTTGATCACCTCGAGCCCGCTCATCGCCAGCGCCGGGTTGATCGCCACGGTCTCGGCGACGCTGCCCCCGTAGCCCGCGGCATCCGCCCGGTCCTGCGGCGTCGAGCCGTCGGAACCGATGTCGCCGTCGAGCGCGCGGTTGGCGAGCACATCGTCGGTGTGCCACTGGGCGGCAAGTTGCAGCTGCGGGTTGATCCGCACGTCGTTGGTGCAACCGGCATTGTGCTGGACGGTGTAGACATTGGCGACGACCCCGTCGTTGAGCCGCTTGTTGTCCGCATCCGCGACCGGTGTGCGCGCGAGTACCGCGCCGGCCAGCAGACCGGCCAGCATGGGCGTGCAGCAACAAATGGCGTCGCGCAGTTTCATGCGGCGCCGCACCCACCCTCGGGTTCGGAAATCCAATCGCGCGCTTTTTCGGCCTCGGCATTCGAAAAGGTCCGGTACCTCCCTGGCCACAAGAATCCGAAAAGTTCGCTCAGTTTCGCCACATGCTTCACCCATGGCACGTCACTGACGACCGCGCACCGATCCCAGTCGAAGTAGTGGTCCACTCCGAACTTCGAATCCGCCCACACCGCGCTCGGCCCGAGAAAGGTTAAATCGGATGCGATTTCGCAATAGATCCGGACCTTCTTGTGCCGCGTCAGTTTGTCTTCGAAGCTGGGTATCAGCACGGCGTCGTAATCGCCTTTGGTCACGTGCCCATGAATGGCGAACGCGGCCACGTCGTCGGGAAAGCCGTGAAGCATCTCGATCACGGTGCCTCCTGAAACAAAACGCGATCTTCGTCGATCCGGTCATCGTCTCCGCGCCGCGCGCGGCGGCCTAGGGGCCAAAGTCATCGGAAGATGCGACCGGTGGCCGTTAACTCGAGGACCCGGCGGGCCGCGGCGCGCCGGGCAGAAAGCTTGTTCCAGGCCCCCGCCGCGGTCCTAAAATTGCGCGATGAGGGTCGGCATCGACTTTGGCACCACACACACCGTCGTCGCGGCCGTCGACCGGGGCAACTATCCCGTCGTCTCCTTCGATGGGGTAGACGCGTGGCCGTCCGTGGTGGCGGCCAACGCCGACGGGGAGTTGCGGTTCGGCACGGAGGCCGCCGCCGTCCGGCACGACCCCGACTGGTCGGTGTTGCGGTCGTTCAAACGTCTGCTCAACGAGGCCGGGCCTCAGACGGAGGTGAGCCTGGCCGGCCGCAGCCATCGACTGGCCGACCTGCTCACCGGCTTCCTCGCTCAGCTGAAGAGCGACCTGTTGCGTCGCTCCAACGCCAGCCTCGCCGCCGGGGAATCCATCGAGGCCGCGATCAGCGTGCCCGCCAACGCCTCGAGCGCGCAGCGCCTGCTGACACTGGACGCGTTCGTCGCGGCGGGTTTCCACGTCGTCGCGCTGCTCAACGAGCCGTCCGCCGCCAGCCTCGAATACGCGCACCGGTACCGCTCCACCATCACCGCCAAGCGGGAGTACGTCCTCATCTACGACCTGGGCGGTGGCACCTTCGACGCCTCGCTGCTCAAGATGACCGGGCACGCGAACGAGGTCGTCATCAGCGAGGGCATTCAGCGCCTCGGCGGCGACGACTTCGACGAGGCGATCGTCGAACTCGTTCTGGCCCGCTCGCAGCTGTCCGGCGTGGACGCCGCCGCCCGCGATCTGCTGCGGGAGGAGTGCGCCGCCCGCAAGGAGGCCGTCGGGGCCCAGACGCGCCGCTTCCTGGTGGACCTCACCGGGGTCGACGGCACCGACCGGCCCCCGTTCTCCTGTCCGATCGACGACGTCTACGCGGTCTGCGCACCGCTCGTCGACAAGACGATGCAATTGCTCGACCGCGTGCTGCGCAACCCGGCCGCCGGCGGCCGTGACGTCACGTGGTCGGAGGTCGCCGGCATCTATGTCGTGGGCGGCGCGGGCAGCTTCCCGCTCGTCTCCCGGATGCTGCGCACCACCTTCGGCGACAAACGGGTGAAGCGCTCGCCGCACCCGTTCGCGGCCACCGCCATCGGTCTGGCCGTCTTCCTCGACAAGGAGTCGGATTTCGCGCTCTCCGAACGCTTCTCACGCAACTTCGGGGTCTTCCGCGAGGCCGAGGCGGGCGCCGACGTCGTCTTCGACCCGATCGTCTGCAAGGACGTCTCCCTGCCCGCCGACGGGCACACCCCGCTGGTGGTCAAGCGGACCTACCGCGCGGCGCACAACATCGGCCACTTCCGCTTCGTGGAGTGCAGCCGCCTGGTCAACGGCCGGCCCGACGGCGATGTCACGCCCTATGACCCGGTCCTCTTCCCCTTCGACCCGGCCCTGCGCGATCGCGACGACCTCGGGCGCCAGCCGGTCGGCCGGTGGCGGGACGGCCCCGACGTCGAGGAGCGCTACGTCATCGCCCCCAGCGGGGCGGTGGAAGTGACCCTGACGACGCAGCCGGCCGGATTCAAGCGCACCTTCCGTCTGGAGCGCCGCGCCTCCGCGAGCGCGTGACGCGGCCCATGGAGCTCTATGACGTCATGCGAACCACGTTCGCGGCGCGCGAATTCACCGACGACCCGGTGCCCGACGAGGTGCTGGAGCGCATCTTCGACAACGCCCGGTTCGCGCCGAGCGGCGGCAACCGCCAGGGCGCCCACATCACGGTGGTGCGCGACCCCGACACCCGGCGCGCGCTCGCCGAGCTGGGTAAGACCGCGGCGCGCCGCTACTTCGCCCAGCTGCAGGCGGGTGAGAACCCTTGGAACCCAATCCATCCCAGCGGCGTGCCGCAGGACGTCATCGACCGAACGGAGATCCCCGACACCTTCGTCGCGCCCATCGCGAAAGCACCCGTCGTCCTGGTGGTTTCCGTCGACCTGACCGTCGTCGCCTCGATCGATCAGGATCTGGACCGTGTCGGCCTGGCCGGCGGCGCGTCGGTGTACCCGCTGATCTGGAACATCCTGCTGGCGGCCCGCGGCGAGGGGTACGGTGGCACGATCACGACCATGGCCATCGCGGCCGAGGACCGGGTGCGGCGCCTGCTGGGCATCCCCGACCTGCACGCGGTCGCTGCGGTTGTGCCCCTTGGCAAACCGGTGCGCCAGCCGACCAGGCTTCGGCGCAGGCCGGTCGCCGAATTCGTCACCCGCGACCGCTTCGACGGCCCTGCGTTCGAGGGTTGAGGACCGCCGCCCGGACGGGTCCGCTTTTATTCGATGACATCGGCATAGATGTCCAGGAGGCGGAACCTCGTCGCATCGAGATACTCTCCGAGAACCGCGATCACACGCTTCTGCAGCTCGTACCCGAGTTCGTGGTCCTCTTCACACTTGTCGCGCAGGCACTTGCCGTCGAAACCGATGGCGCGCGTCGTCTCAACGGCGCGCGCGTCGAAGCGCCAGTTGTACGGCGGCACCAACCACGACCATCCGAGGATGTCTCCGCCTCCGAGCGTCTGCACCGTCAAGCTGCCACGCCCCAGAACGGCGGTTTCGAGCGCGATCCTGCCGGCGCGGATGAGGTAGAAGCTGTCAGCGGGTTGGCCCTCGCGGAAGATCAATTCACCCGCGGTGAAGCGCATGTTTGCCGCACAACCGACCGCCAACTGCAAATAGCGCGGGTCCATCCCGCGGAAGAACGGGTGTCTGGCCAGAACGCCTTCTAGCGTCCGCACTGCCTGTTTCCTTCACCGGTGCCGATCAATTGCTTGAGACAGACGATAGTTGATGGGGAAGGCCCATGTTCCGCGATCGAAGAGAAGAATTGCCGCGACGTAGCCCTGCATTGCGTCGCGGCGAGAAGGAGCCGTCCCGCATGTCCACTTGGCTGATCACCGGATGCTCGACCGGGCTCGGGCGCGCGCTCGCCGAAGCCGTCATCGGGGCCGGTCACAACGTCGTCGTCACCGCACGTGACGTCGAGAAGGTCACCGACCTGGTGCCGGCCGCGCCCGAGCGGGTGCTCGCGGTCGCCCTCGATGTCACCGACCCCGCACAGGTCGCCTCGGCCGTGCGGCAGGCCCACAACCGGTTCGGCCACGTCGACGTACTGGTGAACAACGCCGGTTACGGTTACCGCGCCGCGGTCGAGGAGGGCGACGACGCCGACGTGCGCGCCCTGTTCGAGACGCACTTCTTCGGCACCGTCGCCATGATCAAGGCGGTCCTGCCCGGCATGCGGGCACGCCGCAGCGGCGCGATCGTGAACATCTCCTCGATCGGCGCAACGGTGACACCGGTGGGATCCGGCTACTACGCGGCGGCCAAGGCCGCCATCGAGGGTGTCAGCGGTGCGCTGCGCGGTGAGCTTGCCCCGCTGGGCATCTCGGTGACCATCGTCGAGCCCGGTGCGTTCCGCACGGATTTCGCCGGGCGCTCGCTCGTCCAGTCGGCCACGGTCATCGACGACTACGCGGGCACCGCCGGGCAGCGCCGCAAGGAGAACGACACCATGCACGGGAACCAGGCGGGTGACCCCGCCAAGGCGGCCGCCGCGATCATCGCGGCGGTCGAGTCGAGCGACCCCCCGGGATTCCTGCTCCTAGGCCCCGACGCCCTGGCCTTCTACCGCCACGTCGCCGACGCGCGCGCCACCGAGATCGCGAGATGGGAACAACTCACCAGCGGCACTAGCTTCGGGCCGTAACGGCCTGCCGCAACTTGTTTTTTGCGAGCTTGCCGGTCGGCGTCCTGGGCAGCTCGCCGACGAACTCGACCGAACGGGGCGCCTTATAGTGGGCGATCCGATCGCGGACGTGGTCGATGAGAGCTCTTGCCAGGCAATCAGTTCCAATCACACTCGGCGCCAACTGCACGAGAGCTCTGACTTCTTCGCCCATCTCGGGGTGAGGCACCCCGATGACCGCGACGTCGAGCACCGCAGGGTGCAGTGCCAGGGCGTTCTCGACCTCCTGCGGGTAGATGTTGACCCCGCCGGAGATGATCATGAACGACTTTCGGTCGGTCAGGTACAGGAACCCCTCGGGGTCGAGGTAGCCGAGGTCGCCGACGGTGGTCCAGAACGGATGTTCCGGGTGGCAGGCCGCGGCGGTCTTGTCGGGATCGTTGTGGTACTCGAACGGCAGATGATCGCGTTCAAAGTAGACGGTGCCGACGGCGCCGACGGGTAGCTCGTTTCCGTCGTCGTCGCAGATGTGCAGCCTGCCGAGCACGCTTTGTCCCACCGACCCCGGGTGGGTGAGCCATTGCTCGGAGTCGATGAACGTCAGGCCGTGGGCTTCGGTGGAACCGTAATACTCGTAGAGCATCGGGCCGAGCCACTCGATCATCGCCCGTTTGACATCGGCGGGGCAGGGCGCGGCGGAATGCATGAGCATCCGCAGGCTCGACAGGTCGTAACGGCAGCGGATGGTCTCGTCGAGTCTGAGCAGCCGCACGAACATGGTCGGAACCAGTTGGGTGACGGTGACCCGGTACCGCTCGATGTACCGCAGGGTGGCTTCTGCGTCGAACTTCTTGGCCAGCACCACCGTTCCGCCGAGCGCCTGCACCATGCCGCACCATCGCAGGGGTGCGGCATGGTAGACCGGCGCCGGGGACAGATAGATGTCGGTGGCTTCGATTCCGTAGAAATCGCTCGCCATGGC
>NZ_LZJM01000083.1:0-22134 GCF_001667665.1 Mycobacterium sp. E342 | reverse complement strand
ATCGCGATGACCAGCCGACGGCCACCGCGGGCGGCGGCCCCGACGAAGGTCTTGCGGGCCGCGTTGGTGAACCCGGTCTTGCCGCCGATCGCGCCGGGGTAGCGCTGCAACAGCTCGTCCTGGTTGGTGATGAGGTGATCGCCGTTATCGCCGGGGAACATCGCCGACGGCTCGGCGGTGATCTGGGCGAACACCGGGTTGGCCATCGCGGCGCGGAAGATGACGGCCAGGTCGTGCGCGGTCGACGACCCGGATCCGCCGGGCCCGTCGAGTCCGGACGGTGTCGCGGCATGGGTGCTGGTCGCGCCCAGCGACGCGGCCTTGGCGTTCATCTTGGCCACCGTGGCGTCGGGTCCGCCCAGCATGTGCGCCAGCGTGTTGGCGGCGTCGTTACCCGAGACCAGCAGCAGGCCGTCGAGAAGCTGGCGGGCGGTGTAGGTGCGGCCTGGTTTGATGCCGACGCAGTTGCATTCCACCTGGGTGTCGGCGGCGTCCGCGACGACGGTGGAGTCCAGGCTCACCGAGTCGAGGACCACCTGGGCCAGCAGCGTCTTGATGGTGCTCGCCGGCGGGTGGGCCACGTTTTGGTCGCGGCCGGCCAGCACCTGACCGCTGTCGAGGTCGGCCACGATCCAGGTCTGCGCCGGACCGTCCGGGATCGGTACCGAGCCGACCGGCTGCATGCTGTCGGCCCAGGACGTGGGTGCGGTGGCGCCGCACGCCCCGACCGTGAGCAGGGCCGCGACGCCGGCCCTGAGGGCCATGACCTTGCGCATGGGCCGAAAGTCTAACTTCCCGTCCTGCTCGGCGACGATTTTCGTCTACTGTCCGATGCATGTTGAGCCTGGCCGAGATTTCCGACCGCTTAGAGATCCAGCAGCTTCTGGTGGACTACTCCACCGCGATTGACCAGCGCCGATTCGACGACCTCGACAAGGTGTTCACCGATGACGCGTACATCGACTACACCGCGCTAGGGGGCATCGAGGGCCACTATCCGGAGGTCAAGAAGTGGCTGTCGGAGGTGCTGCCGAACTTCCCGGTCTACGCGCACATGCTGGGCAACTTCTCGGTGCGCATCGACGGGGACACGGCGTCGTCGCGGGTGATCTGCTTCAACCCGATGGTGCTCGGCGGCGACAAGGATCAGGTGCTGTTCTGCGGGCTCTGGTACGACGACGAGTTCGTGCGCACGCCGCAGGGCTGGCGGATGACTCGGCGGGTGGAGACAAAGGTCTTCCAGAAGGTGATGTAGCCCGGACGGGCCGGCGACCCGCGGCGCCCGGCTTCGCCGCGCTTGCGATCGCCGCTGGTCCGATGGCGGCGACCCGCGGCGCCCGGCTTCGCCGCGCTTGCGATCGCCGCGATTTCTGGCGTGGCGGCCTGTTCTGGCACAATGGGCGGCTGTCCGCCGAGCGATCACGCATCGCTTCGTGGTCACACACGCGAGGCAAAACCGGATCCGGGCATCCCGCCCGCATCGCTGAATTGCAGCGTGACACATATAGGAGAATCCGCTCAACCATGGCTGTGAAGATCAAGCTCACCCGCCTCGGCAAGATCCGCAATCCCCAGTACCGCATCGCTGTCGCCGACGCGCGCACCCGCCGCGACGGCCGCTCGATCGAGGTCATCGGCCGCTATCACCCGAAGGAAGAGCCGAGCCTCATCGAGATCAACTCCGAGCGCGCCCAGTACTGGCTGTCGGTCGGTGCCCAGCCCACCGAGCCCGTCCTCAAGCTGCTGAAGATCACCGGCGACTGGCAGAAGTTCAAGCGCCTGCCCGGCGCCGAGGGCTCCCTGAAGGTTGCCCCGCCCAAGCCCAGCAAGCTCGAGCTGTTCAATGCCGCGCTGGCCGAGGCCGAGGGCGGTCCCACCACTGAGGCCGCGAAGCCCAAGAAGAAGGCTTCAACTTCAGGGGCCAAGAAGGCCGCCGAGCCGGAGGCCGCCGCCGCGCAGGCCGCGCCCGCGGAGACGACTGGCGAGGGCGGCGAGCAGGCCGCGCCGAGCACCGAAAGCTGACCGCGGCGATGAGTACGGTCGTCGTTGACGCGGTGGAGCATCTGGTCCGCGGAATTGTCGACAACCCCGACGATGTTCGGGTGGACATGGTGACCAGCCGCCGTGGCCGAACCGTCGAGGTGCACGTCCACCCCGACGACCTGGGCAAGGTGATCGGTCGCGGCGGACGCACCGCGACCGCCCTGCGCACCCTGGTCGCCGGCATCGGTGGCCGCGGCATCCGCGTCGACGTGGTGGACACCGACCAGTAGCCGCGAATGGAACTCCGTTGGAGTTGACCGTCGGGCGCGTCGCGAAAGCGCACGGGATCGGCGGCGAGGTCGTCGTCGAAGTTCGCACCGACGACCCCGATTCCCGGTTCGCGCCGGGTAACACCCTGCGCGGCAAGGCATCCCGCGGCGGCGCGGAACGCGACTTCGTCGTGGAGAGCGTGCGCGAACACGGTGGTCGGCTGCTGGTGCGATTGGCCGGGGTGACCGACCGTGACGCCGCCGACGCCCTGCGCGGCACCGTGTTCGTCGTCGACTCCGCTGACCTGCCTCCGATCGACGAGCCGGACACCTACTACGACCACCAGCTCGAAGGGCTGCGCGTGCGGACCGTTGCGGGCCAGGACGTCGGCGTGGTCGCCGAGGTGTTGCACACCGCGGCCGGCGAGCTGCTGGCGGTGCGCCGGGGCGACGGCGGGGAGGTGCTGGTGCCGTTCGTCGGCGCGATCGTCACGTCGGTGTCGCTCGACGATCGCGTCGTGGAGATCGATCCCCCCGAGGGCCTGCTGGACCTGGCATGAGGATCGACGTCGTCACCATCTTCCCGGCCTTCTTGGATCCGTTGCGGCAATCCTTGCCCGGCAAGGCGATTCAGTCCGGCCTGGTCGACCTGCGGGTGCACGACCTGCGCCGGTGGACGCACGACGTGCACCGCTCCGTCGACGACGCGCCCTACGGTGGTGGCCCCGGGATGGTGATGAAGGCGCCGGTGTGGGGCGAGGCGCTGGACGAAATCTGTTCGGAACAAACCGTTTTGGTCGTCCCCACGCCCGCCGGTGCGTTGTTCACCCAGGCGGACGCGCAGCGTTGGAGCGCCGAGGAGCACTTGGTGTTCGCGTGCGGCCGCTACGAGGGCATCGACCAGCGGGTCATCGATGACGCCGCCAGGCGGATGCGGGTCGAGGAGGTCTCGATCGGCGACTACGTCCTGCCGGGTGGCGAGTCGGCCGCGGTGGTGATGATCGAAGCCGTGGTGCGCCTGCTCGAAGGGGTGCTCGGCAACCCGGCGTCGCACCGGGAGGATTCGCACTCGCCGGCTTTGGACCGGCTGCTGGAGGGGCCCAGCTATACCCGGCCGCCGAGCTGGCGCGGGCTCGATGTTCCCGAAGTGCTGTTATCCGGCGACCACGCGCGCGTCGCCGCATGGCGCCGGGAGGTTTCGCTGCGGCGCACCCGCGAACGGCGCCCGGAGTTGCTGGATCCGCGGGATTCGCCCGGCGACGAGGCGCTCCGCAATGCGGAGCGAGAAGGAGGCGGGCAGTCGGTTTAGAGCCCGCGCCCCAGCGGGTCGATGCGGCCCTCGGGAAATATCGTCTTGACCGCACGGGTGATGGTCTCGCGGGCGGTGGCGTCGTCGGAGGGCTGCAAAGACTGCACCACCATGATGTAGCGACGGTCCGCGCCGATCACCCCCGTCGACAGGTGCATCCAGTCGCTGCCGATGCAGCACATCCAGCCCTGCTTGACCGCCACCGGTTCGGCGTACAGCCCGTCGGGGATGCCGAAGCGCTGCGGATAACCGTCGAGCCCGTTGGGGGTGGACTGCGCCAGGTCGTCGAAGATGACCTTCGCCTTGTCGGCCGGCAGCCCGCCCGATCCGTCGAGCAGCATCTCGTAGTAGCGGATCAGGTCGGTCGTCGTGCTCATCGTGTTCCACCAGCGCCCGTCGCTGGGCGGGGTGGTCGAGGTGAGCCCGTAGCGGGCCGCGACCGCCGTGATGATGGCGTTCTCGCCGCCCTGGCCCCAGAACCTCTCGGCCGCACCGTCGTCGGATGACTGCAACATGACGTCCAGCGCCTGGCGGTCGTCCGCGCTCAGCGCCGCCTTGCCCTCGGATGCGTGCAGCAGCAGGTCGTCGGCGATGAACAGCTTGGCCACCGACGCGGTGCCGATGACCTGGCTGTTGCCGGTGGAGACCAGTTCGTGGGTCTTGCGGTCGAGAATCGCCACCGACAGCGCGGCGCCGCCGGCGGCGGCGTCGTCGGTAGCCCGCTGCACCCGCGTTTGCAGGCCCACGGGGCCCGCGGCGGTCGGGTGCTGTTCGGGTTGGGTGGGCTTGACCGCCTCGAGCATCAGCTCGGCCACCTGCGGGGGAGGCTGGCGCAGGCCGCGGTCGGGGGTGACGTACACCGGGAAGTTGTACGCCTTGGCCTGGACCTTCGCCTCGCATCCGGCGGCCACCACCAACGCCACCGCCGCGGTGGCGGTGAGCAGAAACAGCGGCCGAACGCGCATTCCTCTCCTCCGGTGTTCCCAACCTGCTCGAACGCGGGCCCGGGTCGCGCGGTCAGCGTGTTCCAGCCCAGCTCATATGTACCATTCACCAGCCTTTTCGGCTCGCTGCGAACCGCGTCCGATCCTGTGATTTTCTCCGCACGCGTCCCGTCTGGCACAATTGACCAGTTGTCTCCAGCGGTTGCAGGCCGGCCGGGCCGCTTCCCGCCTGCTGCGAGATACGCGCAAGTTGCCCCAAACCATCGGCTTGGCGACCGCTCACCCTCGCGGTGAGGGCTGTTGCCGCAGGCCGCGACCGCAAGGAAGTGTCTTCTTACGATGAACCGCCTGGACTTCGTCGACCAAGCGTCGCTGCGCGACGACATCCCGGTTTTCGGCCCGGGCGACACCATCAACGTGCACGTCAAGGTCATCGAGGGCGCCAAGGAGCGTATCCAGGTGTTCAAGGGCGTGGTGATCCGCCGGCAGGGCGGCGGCATCCGCGAAACCTTCACCGTGCGCAAGGAGAGCTACGGCGTCGGCGTCGAGCGGACCTTCCCGGTGCATTCCCCGAACATCGACCACATCGAGGTGGTGACCCGCGGCGACGTGCGCCGCGCGAAGTTGTACTACCTGCGTGAGCTCCGCGGCAAGAAGGCCAAGATCAAGGAAAAGCGCTGAGCCGGGGCGGCCGGGCGGCAGTTCCGGTCGGTTTACAGCGCCACAATCTGCGCTGGCTACTCTGATCTCGTGACCGATCCCACGGACTCATCTGAGCCCCAGCCCGCCCAGTCAGAGCCGAAGGTCTCCACCCGCATCCCGGACACGCCCGAAGGCGAGTCACCGAAGGACGCCGAACCGGTCCCCGAGCCGGGGGAGTCGCCCGAGGAGGGCACGCCGGAGCGCCCCAAGCGATCCACACTGCGGGAATTCGCGCTCCTGGCGGTGATCGCGGTCGGGCTCTACTACGTCATGCTGACGTTCGTTGCCCGGCCCTACCTGATTCCGTCGGAATCGATGGAGCCGACGCTGCACGGGTGCTCCGGCTGCGTCGGCGACCGGATCATGGTCGACAAGGTCAGCTATCGCTTCGGCGCACCGCGGCCGGGCGATGTCATCGTTTTCAAGGGACCGCCCTCCTGGAACCTGGGGTACAGGTCGATCCGGTCCAACAACACCGTGCTGCGCTGGGCGCAGGACGCGCTGTCCTTCATCGGCTTCGTGCCTCCCGACGAGAACGACTTGGTCAAGCGGGTCATCGCGGTCGGGGGCCAGACGGTGCAGTGCCGGGCGGACACCGGTCTGACGGTCGACGGCAAGCCACTCAAGGAGCCCTACCTGGACCCGGCCACCATGATGGCCGACCCCTCGGTCTACCCGTGCCTGGGCAGCGAGTTCGGACCGGTCACCGTCCCGCAGGGGCGGCTGTGGGTGATGGGCGACAACAGGACGCACTCGGCGGATTCGCGTGCCCACTGCACCAGCGTCCCGGCCGAGGCGCTCAAAGGGGTGTTGTGCACGGGCGATCCGACGTCGGGAACGGTTCCCGTGTCCAACGTGATCGGCAAGGCGAGGTTCATCGTGTGGCCGCCGGGACGATGGGGTGGCGTGTCTTCGGTGAACCCGCAGCAACATCCGTAGCCATGGCCACGACGTGGCCGCCGCGGACGGTGATCCGCAAAGCCGGGGGTTCCCGGGGAATGCGCACCTTAGAATCGGCGCTGTACCGCAGCGGTCTGGGGCCGGTGGCCGGGGTGGACGAAGTGGGCCGCGGCGCCTGCGCGGGCCCACTGGTGGTGGCGGCCTGTGTGCTTGGGCCGGGGCGGTTGGAAAGTCTTGCCGCGCTTGATGATTCGAAAAAACTCACCGAGAGCGCCCGGGAGAAACTGTTCCCGCTGATCCGGCGTTACGCGCTGGCCTACCACGTGGTGTTCATCCCGCCGGCCGAGGTCGACCGGCGGGGTGTGCACGTCGCCAACATCGAAGGCATGCGCCGCGCCGTGGCGGGCCTGTCGCTGCGGCCCGGGTATGTGCTCAGCGACGGATTCCGGGTGCCCGGGCTGCCGGTGCCGTCGCTGCCGGTCATCGGTGGCGACGCGGTGGCGGCGTGCATCGCCGCGGCCAGCGTGCTGGCGAAGGTGAGCAGGGACCGGCTGATGGTGGCCATGGACGCCGAGCACCCGGGGTACGGCTTCGCCGAGCACAAGGGCTACGGCACCCCGGCGCACAGCGCGGCGCTCACCCGGCTGGGTCCCTGCCCCGAACATCGCCATTCGTTCATCAACGTGCGACGGGTGGCCCTAGGGTCAGAGACGGCGGGCGGCCGTGTGGTGGCGGAATGCGGGCCGGACCCTCGCCCGCGCGCGGCGGATATCGGTGAGGAAAGATGGGTCGAAGATTCCCCGGGCGGAACGCCGGGGAAGTGTTTCTCCGAGAAGGACGTCTGAGCAGATGAGTGCCGAGGATCTCGAAAAGTACGAAACCGAGATGGAGCTCTCGCTGTACCGCGAATACAAGGACATCGTCGGCCAGTTCAGCTACGTGGTGGAAACGGAACGGCGCTTCTACCTGGCCAACAGCGTGGAGATGGTGCCCCGCAACGCCGACGGCGAGGTGTACTTCGAGCTGCGACTGTCCGACGCCTGGGTGTGGGACATGTACCGGCCGGCGCGGTTCGTCAAGCAAGTCCGGGTGGTGACGTTCAAGGACGTCAACATCGAAGAGGTGGAAAAGCCCGAGCTGCGGCTGCCGGAATAGCCGGCGCTAGCCGTCGCCCGCGGCCTGCTTGTCCTCCGGGGCCGGCAGTTCGCCGCGCCGGTCGATGACCTCCCGCGCCACATCGGCCAGTTTGATGTTCAATGCCTGGGAATGGCGCCGCAGCAGGTCGAATGCCTGCTCCTCGGTCATGTCGTGGAGCAGCATCAACATGCCGACCGCCTTACCGATCTCCCGGTTGCTCAGCAGCCCCCGGCGCAGGCTGGTGGCGTCCTCACCCTTGGCCACCGCGTTGATGGCCACGCTGGCGAACGCGGCCAGCAGCGCCCCGCGTCCGGCCGACTCGGCGTCGAACACGTTGGCCGTGTCGCTGAAGAGGTTGAGCGCGGCGCCCTTGCGCTTGTCCATCAGCAGCCGGAAGCCCATCGCCCCGCGCACCGGGGTCTCGGCCACCAGGACCTTCGCGAGCTTGGGCCAGAGGGACGGCGTGGTGAGGTCCGGATCGATCTGAGGCGTCTCCTCCTCGATGGCGTCGATGCAGGGTCCGTCCCCCGAACGCCGTTCCAGCTCGTCGATGTGCTGCGCCAACCGGTCGCTCGCGCCCACCGTGACGTAGCGGTCGCCGTCGCGCACCAACAGGCTGGCGTGATCACACCCGGGGACGACCAGGGTGGCGGCGACACAGATGGCCGCATACATCTGGCCGGCGTCGGAGCCCTGGTAGATGATCTCGGCCAGCGCGGCGAAAACGGTACCCGGGTCGGCCTTCTCGCCGCCGGGCGTGGAGCCGCCGGCGGCCGTCGATTCGTCCCCCATGTTGTGCCTCATTCCCTGCGCAGTCGGCAGTGTGACCCCGCGCTTGATCGCCGTAGATTATCGGTCCTCGGCGCGAGCCTCACACGAGGTTCGGTGCGATTGCGCCGAAATCCACGTGCCCCGGGCTGCGGGCCGTGGGCCGGCGAAAACATTTGCTGACAATACGGGTACCCGCGCGTCCGGCGCTCACAAATGACGGCACCCAGTGGCGGTCCCGAGGTGATGTTTCCCACCCGTGGTTTCGCCGAGCCCCGGTTGGGCAAGAGCCTTGGGATGGGAATTACCGTCGCGGTGACCGGGCCGACGGGCGAGATCGGGATGTCGGCCGTGACGGCCCTGGAGCGCGAACCCGCCGTGGACGCCATCGTCGGGATGGCCCGCCGGCCGTTCGACCCGTCGTCGCGCGGCTGGCTGAAGACGAGCTACCAGCAGGGCGACATCCTGGATCGCGATGCCGTCGACGCCCTGGTGGCACAGGCCGACGTGGTGATCCACCTGGCTTTCATCATCATGGGTTCGCGGGAAGAGAGCGCCCGCATCAACCTGCAGGGCACCCGCAATGTGTTCGAGGCGACCGTGGCCAGCGAGCGGGCGCGCCGCCTGGTGTACACCTCGTCGGTGGCGGCCTACGGCTACCACGCCGACAACCCCCACCCGCTGACGGAAGACGTCCCGGCGCGAGGCTCCGACGAGCATTATTACTCCGCGCAGAAGGCGGCGTGCGAGGCGCTCCTCGGTGAGATCACGAAGGACTCCCCGCTCGAGGTGTTCGTGCTGCGGCCGTGCATCGTCGCCGGGCCCAACGCCACCGTCCTGGCCGACGCAATGCCGTGGAATCAGCTGCCCGGCCCGATGCGCGCCGTGGTCAAGGCGGTGCCGATCCTGAAACCGGTCGTTCCGGACCCCGGCATCCCGTTGCAGCTGGTGCACCACGACGACGTCGCGAGCGCGATCGCGCTGGCGGCCACCGCCCCGGCGCCGCCCGGCGCCTACAACATCGCCGGTGACGGCGTGGTGACGGTCGGTGACGTGGCCCGGGCCCTGGGTGGCCGTCCGGTGCGGGTGCCGGCGGTCGCCGCCTCCGCCGCGTCGGCGGCGTTGTCGCGGGTCCCGCTGGTTCCGTCGATGCTGGAGTGGCTGCACACGGCGCGCACGTCGATGGTCATGGACACCACCAAAGCGCGCACCCAGCTCGGCTGGCGGCCGCTGCACTCGTCGGCGGAAACGCTGGCGGCGCTGGCCTCGGCGGTGTGACGTCGACCAGGGTAGCTTTGGCTGCGTGATGTCCCCGCGTTGCGCCGCGCGCCCGGCCGGCGGTGAAATCGCCTAGTGCGGCACGTAACCGCACGCCGGCGGGTCAAGCACCTCTCCGCCGGAAAAGCGATCACCCGGCCGGAGACGCTCGTCGTCGAGGAGCCGCTGGAGATCAGGGTGAACGGCGCCGCGGTCAGCGTGACGATGCGCACGCCCGGGGCGGATTTCGAACTGGCCCAAGGCTTTCTGCTGACCGAGGGGATCATCGCCGGCCGCGACGACGTGCAGACCATCCGGTACTGCGGCGGCGCCGTCGACGGCGCGAACACCTACAACGTCCTCGACGTGACGCTGGCCGCCGGCGTGCCCGCGCCCACCCTCGACGTCACCCGCAACTTCTACACCACCTCGTCGTGCGGGGTGTGCGGGAAGGCGTCGCTGGACGCGGTGCGGTTGATCGGCCGCTTCGCGCCCGGCGCGGATCCCGCCACCGTCGCGGCGGCGACGCTCAAGGCGATGCCCACCCAACTGCGTTCGGCGCAAAAGGTTTTCGACAGCACAGGCGGGCTGCACGCCGCAGCGCTGTACGGCGTCGACGGCACCATGCTGACGGTGCGGGAGGACGTGGGCAGGCACAACGCGGTCGACAAGGTCATCGGCTGGGCGCTGGAACACCGGCGGGTCCCGCTGGCGGGCTCGGTGCTCCTGGTCAGTGGTCGGGCGTCCTTCGAGTTGACACAGAAGGCGGTGCTGGCCGGGATTCCGGTGCTCGCCGCGGTGTCCGCGCCGTCGTCGCTGGCCGTTTCGTTGGCCGAGGAGTCCGGGATCACTTTGGTGGCGTTCCTGCGCGAGGACTCGATGAACGTCTACACCCGAGCGGATCGAATCAGCTAGTCGTCTTCCGCCGGCTGTGGATGAACGCGGCACTGGGGATAACCGGTCGGCCCGGGCGGCCCGCAGGCTCCGCCGCGACCGGCCTTGTCGTCGCCGCCGCGCACAGTGGCCCCATGACGACAGAAACCACGATGACTCGGGTCCAGCTCGGGGCGATGGGTGAGGCGCTGGCGGTGGACCACCTGACGAGGATGGGACTACGGGTCCTGCACCGCAACTGGCGCTGCCGCTACGGCGAACTCGACGTCGTGGCCTGCGACGAGGCCGCCCACACGGTGGTGTTCGTCGAGGTGAAGACCCGCACCGGCGACGGCTACGGCGGGCTGCCGTACGCGGTCACCGAGCGTAAAGTGCGCAGGCTGCGCCGGCTGGCCGGGCTGTGGCTGGCCGCCCAGGACACCCGCTGGGCCGGGCTTCGCCTCGACGTGATCCAGGTGCGGATCGGGCGCCGGCGCACCCCGGAAATCACCCATCTGCAAGGGATCGGCTGATGGCGCTGGGGCGCGCCTTCTCGGTCGCCGTGCGCGGGGTGGACGGGCAGATCGTGGAGATCGAGGCCGACATCACCTCCGGTCTGCCGGGCGTGCATCTGGTGGGTCTGCCCGACGCCGCCCTGCAGGAGTCCCGGGACCGGGTGCGGGCGGCGGTGGCCAACTGCGGCAACAGCTGGCCGATGGCGCGGCTCACGCTGGCGCTCTCCCCGGCGACGCTGCCCAAGATGGGCTCGGTCTACGACATCGCCTTGGCCGCGGCCGTCCTGTCGGCGCAGCGCAAGAACCCGTGGGAGCGCCTGGAGAAGACGGTGCTTCTGGGAGAGCTGTCGCTGGACGGCCGGGTCCGCCCGGTGCGCGGCGTGCTGCCGGCGGTGCTGGCCGCCAAGCGCGACGGCTGGCCGGCGGTCGTCGTCCCGGTGGACAACCTGGCCGAGGCCAGCCTGGTCGACGGCATCGACGTCTGGGGCGTGCGCACGCTGGGGCAGCTGCAGAAGTGGCTCAGCGGGTCGGCCGCCTTGGACGACAGGATCACCGCGCCGGCCACGGCGCCGGAGCCCTCGGTGGACCTCGCCGATGTGGTCGGGCAGACGCAGGCGCGCTTCGCGGTGGAGGTGGCCGCCGCCGGGGCGCACCACCTCATGCTCACCGGTCCGCCGGGCGTCGGGAAAACGATGCTTGCCCAACGACTTCCGGGCCTGCTGCCGCCGTTGTCGGAGAGCGAGTCACTGGAGGTCACCGCGATCCATTCGGTGGCCGGCCTGCTCTCGGGGGACACGCCGCTGATCACCATGCCGCCGTTCGTGGCGCCGCATCACAGCTCCAGCGTGGCGGCGCTCGTCGGCGGCGGCTCGGGCATGGCGCGCCCGGGCGCGGTGAGCCGCGCGCACCGCGGCGTGCTTTTCCTCGACGAATGCGCGGAGATCAGCGTGCGTGCGCTGGAGGCGTTGCGAACCCCCTTGGAGGACGGGGAGATTCGTCTTGCCCGCCGCGACGGGGTGGCGTGTTACCCGGCCCGGTTCCAGCTGGTGTTGGCGGCCAACCTGTGCCCGTGCGCGCCCGCCGACCCGCAAGACTGCATGTGTGCGGCCGCGGTCAAGCGCCGCTACCTGGGGAAGCTGTCCGGGCCGCTGCTCGACCGGGTCGATCTGCGGGTGCAGATGCATGCGGTGCGCGCGGGCGCCTTCTCGGGCGTCCAGGCCGAGTCCACGGCACAGGTGCGACAGCGGGTGGCGCAAGCCCGCGCGGCGGCGGCCGAGCGCTGGCGAGCGCACGGGTTTCGCACCAACGCCGAGGTGAGCGGGGCGCTGCTGCGCCGAAAGTTCCGTCCCGGCAACACCACGATGACCCCACTGCAGAAGGCGCTGGACCGGGGGCTGCTCAGCATCCGGGGCCTGGACCGCACCCTGCGGGTCGCATGGAGCCTGACCGACCTGGCCGGCGGGGTATCACCGGGACCCGAGGAGGTCGCGGCCGCGCTCAGCTTCCGGCAGTCGGGGGTGGGGCGATGAGTGCCGGATCACCAGTACGCCTTGGTCAGCCAGTCGTTGTGCCCGCCCCGGACCACGATCGCCGCGGTCACCAGGATGGCGAACGCCCGGGCGAACTGCGCCATCGCGCGACCGCCTTCGCCGCGGTGTTCCATGTCGCGCAACGCCACGGACGCCAGCACGCCGCTCAGGATCGGAATGGGCAACCCGCACCAGCTGACCAGGCTCAGGGCGAACGCCGCGATCGCCCAGGGGTTGACGGGGCGGGCGGGAGCGGCGAGCCGGGTCGGCTGGCAGATGGTCACGGTTCCCTCCGTTCGTTGCCTGCTGAGCGATGGCGAATGGGGTTCGACGACAACACGTTCGCGCACGCGGCTAAACGGATCCTTGGCGAATCCTTGGGACTGCGGACACAGCCATGCTGACCGCCGTCGACGATCCAGTGCTGCGCGCTTGGGCATACCTGTCTCGGGTGGCCGAGCCGCCGTGCGCCCAGCTCACCGCCCTCGTGCGGTCCGTCGGCCCGGTGGAGGCCGCCGACCGGGTGCGCCGCGGCCTGGTGGACGACGAGCTGGCGCGACACACCGAGGCGAGGCGCGAAATCGATTGCGCCACAGCCGACCTCGAGCTCCTCGCCAACCGTGGCGGGCGCCTGATCACGCCCGACGACGACGAGTGGCCGCCGCTGGCATTCGCCGCGTTCGGGGGCGCTTCGGTAAAGGCGCGCGGCGGACCGCCGATGGTGCTGTGGGCGCAGGGGCCCAGCCGGCTCGACGAGGTGGCGCATCGCGCGGCCGCCGTGGTGGGGACTCGGGCCGCGACGGCATACGGCGAGCAGGTGGCCGACGACTTGGCCGTCGGGCTGGCGCAACGCGACGTCGCCGTCGTCTCCGGCGGCGCGTACGGCATCGACGGCGCGGCGCACCGCGCGGCGCTCACCGCCGACGGGATCACCGTGGCCGTCCTCGCCGGCGGGCTGGACGTCCCCTACCCGAGCGGGCACTCAGCGTTGCTGCATCGCATCGGCCAGCACGGGCTGCTGTTCACCGAGTACCCGCCCGGCGTCCGGCCGGCCCGCCACCGATTCCTGACCCGCAACCGCCTGGTGGCCGCCGTCGCCGGCGCCGCGGTGGTGGTGGAAGCGGGGCTGCGCAGCGGCGCGGCGAACACCGCCGCCTGGGCGCGGGCGCTGGGACGGGTGGTGGCCGCGGTGCCCGGGCCGGTGACGTCGTCGGCGTCGGCCGGGTGCCACGCGCTGTTGCGCGACGGGGCCGAGCTGGTGACCAGGGCCGACCACGTCGTCGAGCTCATCGGCCGCATCGGAGAGTTGGCGGTCGACGAACCGCGCCCCGCTACCGCGCTCGACGGGCTCGGCGACGCCGAGCGGCGGGTGTACGAGGCCCTGCCGGGCCGCGGCGCAGCCACCGTCGAGCAGCTCGCGGTCGCGTCGGGGCTTGCGCCCGAGCGCGTGCTGGGGCCACTGGCGATCCTGGAGCTGGCCGGGTTGGTGCAGCGCCAGGACAGTCGATGGCGCCTGGCCCGGGCCGCCGGCGGTCGAGCTGCGTCGACGACGCGGCTCGTATAGTCGACCGGGGGCCGGGTCTGGACGGGAGGACAAGTGGCGGGTCGACCTCTGCAACGCTTCGAGGTTGTCGATACCAAAGAACTCACACCGCACATGGTTGCGGTGGTGCTGAGGGGCGCGGATTTCGACGCCTTCGTGCCCAGCAAATTCACCGACTCCTACGTCAAGTTGGTGTTCGTCGCCGATGACGTCGACGTCGCGGACCTGCCCCAGCCATTGACGCTGGACAGCTTCGCCGGGCTGCCCCCGGAGAAGAGGCCGTCGGTCCGGACCATGACGGTGCGCCACGTCGACGTGGCGGCCCGCGAGATCACGCTGAACATCGTCACCCACGGCGAGCACGGGATCGCGGGCCAGTGGGCGGCCGCCGCCGAGCCCGGCCAGCGGATCTTCTTGATGGGTCCGGGCGGGGCCTACACGCCCGACCCGGCCGCCGACTGGCATCTGCTGGCCGGCGACGAATCCGCTCTGCCGGCCATCGCCGCGGCGCTGGAAACCTTGCCCCCCGACGCCGTCGGCAAGGCGTTCATCGAGGTGGCGGGCCAGGAAGACGAAATCCCGCTGACCGCGCCGGAGGGCGTCGAGGTGCACTGGGTCTATCGCGGCGGCCGGGCCGACCTGGTCCCCGAGGACCGCGCCGGCGACCACGCCCCGCTGATCGAGGCGGTCACCACCACCCCGTGGCTGCCCGGGCAAGTGCACGTGTTCATCCACGGCGAGGCGCAAAGCGTCATGCACAATCTGCGGCCCTACATCCGCAAGGAGCGGGGGGTGGACGCGAAGTGGGCGTCGTCCATCTCGGGCTACTGGCGCCGCGGCCGCACCGAAGAGACCTTCCGGCAATGGAAGAAGGAACTGGCCGAGGCCGAGGCCGGGGCCTCCTAGCGGGTTCGTCGGCCCGGCTGCCGGCTGGCATCCTCTTATCCCATGGCGCATTTCGGCGATTACCAGAACGAGATCTACTTCAAGGGCCTGGGCGGGGTCGCGCCCGCGCTGCCGATGGCCTTCGCGGAGCTGGAAGCCCGGGCCGAGCGGGCGATGTCGCCGTCGGTGTGGTCTTACGTGACGGGCGGCGCCGGCGACGAGCGCACGCAGCGGGCCAATCGCGAGGCGTTCGACCGCTGGGGTTTGATGCCCCGCATGCTCGTCGGCGCCGCCGAGCGTGACCTGTCGGTGCAGATGTTCGGCCTGACGCTGCCGTCGCCGGTCTTCATGGCGCCGATCGGCGTCATCGGCATCTGCGCTCAAGACGGCCACGGCGACCTGGCCACCGCGCGCGCCGCAGCGGCCACGGGTGTGCCGATGGTCGTTTCCACCCTGACCGCCGACCCGTTGGAAGACGTCGCCGCACAATTCGGCGACACCCCCGGCTTTTTCCAGCTGTACACACCGAAGAATCGTGAGCTCGCCGCCAGCCTGGTGCAGCGGGCCGAGGCCGCCGGCTACAGCGGCATCATCGTCACTCTGGACACCTGGATCCCCGGGTGGCGTCCGCGCGACCTCAGCACGGCCAATTTTCCGCAGTTGCGCGGGATGTGCCTGAGCAACTACACCAGCGACCCGGTCTTTCGCGCCGGCCTGCAGCGCCCGCCCGAGGAGGACCCGCAAGCCGCTGTGCTGCAGTGGATCACGACGTTCGGCAATCCGTTGACGTGGGACGACCTGCCCTGGCTGCGGTCGCTGACCAAGCTGCCGCTCATCATCAAGGGCATCTGCCATCCCGACGACGCCCGGCGCGCCAGGGACGGTGGTGTCGACGGCATCTACTGCTCGACGCACGGCGGCCGGCAGGCCAACGGCGGACTGCCCGCGCTGGACTGCCTGCCGGGGGTGATCGAGGCGGCCGACGGCCTGCCGGTGCTGTTCGATTCGGGCATCCGCAACGGCGCCGACATCGTCAAGGCGCTGGCGCTGGGCGCGACCGCGGTGGGCGTCGGTCGTCCGTACGCCTACGGTCTGGCGCTGGGCGGCGTCGACGGCGTCGTGCACGTGCTGCGTTCGCTGCTGGCTGAAGCCGACCTGATCATGGCCGTCGACGGGTATCCGACGCTGAAAGATCTCACCCCGGACACGCTTCGGCGCGTCGGCTGATTCAGGGCCCCGGCTCCTGCGAATGTTGCAGGCGTGGAGGCCATCCTCGAGGAGTTCGACGAGTACCTGGCGCTGCAGTGCGGCCGTTCAGCGCACACCCGTCGGGCCTACCTCGGCGACCTGCGCTCGCTGCTGACCTTCCTCGAGGGCCGCGGCGCCGCGCTGGACGGGCTGAGCCTGCCGCTCGTGCGCTCCTGGTTGTCGTCCACGGCCGCGGCCGGCGCGGCGCGCACGACGCTGGCCCGTCGCACGTCGGCGGTCAAGGCGTTCACGGCGTGGGCCGTGCGGCGCGGCCTGCTGGACGGGGACCCGGCGGCGCGGCTGCAGGTGCCGAAGGCACACCGCACGCTGCCGGCGGTGCTGCGCCAGGACCAGGCACTCGACGCGATGGCCGCGGCGAAATCCGGTGCCCAGCAAGGGGATCCGATGGCGTTGCGGGACCGGCTGATCGTCGAGATGTTGTATGCCACCGGAATCCGGGTGAGCGAGCTGTGCGGCCTGGACGTCGACGACGTGGACACCGGGCATCGGGTGATCCGCGTGCTGGGTAAGGGCAACAAGCAGCGCACCGTGCCGTTCGGGATGCCGGCGGCCGAGGCGCTGCGCGCCTGGCTGGACGACGGAAGGCCCGCGCTGGTGACCGCGGAGTCGGGCCCCGCGCTGCTGCTGGGTGCGCGGGGGCGGCGCCTCGATGTGCGCCAGGCCCGCACGGTCGTGCACCAGACGGTCGCCGCGGTGGACGGCGCGCCCGACATGGGGCCGCACGGGCTGCGGCACAGCGCGGCGACGCACCTGCTCGAAGGCGGGGCCGACCTGCGGGTGGTGCAGGAGCTGCTTGGCCATTCCAGCCTGGCGACCACCCAGCTCTACACCCATGTCGCAGTGTCCCGGTTGCGGGCGGTGCACGATCAGGCCCACCCGCGGGCGTGAGGGTGTGCGCCCCTCATCCCTGCAGCGGTTTGAGCCGGATCGGGGTCGACTTCACCAGGCCCAGCGGATCGACATAGTGGGCGCCGGACGCGGGACCCCACATCGCGCCCCAATGCAGACATGCCGCGGCCCGGCAACCGGCATGCCCGGCCTCCAACGAGCCGATCACCGTCTGGGCCGTCACCGTCTGACCCGTGCGCACCGCTGCCCGGACCGGCTCGTAGCTGGTGCGCAACCCGCCCGGGTGGGCCAGCGACACCACCGGCCGTCCCGCCAGCTGCCCGGCGAACACCACGGTGGCGGTGCCCGCGGCATACACCGGTTGACCGGGCGCGCCGGGAAGATCCACCCCGCGATGCCCGGGCTTCCAATCCGGTGACGGGGCGTCGAAGCCCCGGGCCCGCCCGTCCAGGGCCGGCGGCGGGCGCAGCGGCCAGTCCAGGCGCGGGTCGTCCGCGGCCGCGGACGCCGCGCTGAGCGCGGTCAGCCACAATAAAAGCCACCAGGCCCGTCGCATCCGCTCAGTTCACCGCCCCGCCGGCGCCGGCACCACTCAGCCCCGCCGGTGCTGTGCAAAACCACCTGCTGAGTCGGTGTAAACTGCTGGTCGCAGCTCGTTCGCGGGCTGACTTCGCGCGTCCGCCCCGCGTCTCCCGTTCCACTAGGAGTTCGCACCGCGTGCCGGGCGGTCCCCGCCAGGGTTTTCCTGGCGAGGTCCGGCATCGCAGCAGGCGCCAGGGCCCGGCTTCACCCGATGCCGGGCGACAACCGACACAAGTAAGGCACAACCATGGCCGTCGTAACCATGAAGCAGCTGCTCGACAGCGGCACTCACTTCGGGCACCAGACCCGTCGCTGGAACCCCAAGATGAAGCGGTTCATCTTCACCGACCGCAACGGCATCTACATCATCGACCTGCAGCAGACGCTGACCTTCATCGACAAGGCGTACGAGTTCGTCAAGGAGACCGTCGCCCACGGCGGCACGGTGCTGTTCGTCGGCACCAAGAAGCAGGCCCAGGAATCGGTCGCCGCCGAGGCCACCCGCGTCGGCATGCCGTACGTGAACCAGCGCTGGCTGGGTGGCATGCTGACGAACTTCTCCACCGTGCACAAGCGGCTGCAGCGCCTCAAGGAGCTCGAGGCGATGGAGCAGACCGGTGGCTTCGAGGGCCGCACCAAGAAGGAAATCTTGATGCTGACCCGGGAGAAGAACAAGCTGGAGCGAAGCCTGGGCGGTATCCGCGACATGGCCAAGGTGCCCTCGGCGATCTGGGTGGTCGACACCAACAAGGAGCACATCGCCGTCGGCGAGGCCCGCAAGCTGGGCATCCCGGTCATCGCGATCCTGGACACCAACTGCGACCCCGACGAGGTCGACTACCCGATCCCCGGCAACGACGACGCGATCCGCTCGGCCGCGCTGCTGACCAAGGTGATCGCCTCCGCGGTCGCCGAGGGCCTGCAGGCGCGCGCCGGAGTCGGCCGCGGCGACGGCAAGCCCGAGGTGGAGGCCGCCGAGCCGCTGCCCGAATGGGAGCAGGAACTGCTGGCCTCCGCCGCCGCCAGCGCCCCCACCGATGCTGCTGCGGGCGCGCCCGAATCCACACCCACGGAAGGCTGATATGGCCAACTTCACCGCCGCCGACGTCAAGAAGCTTCGGGAGCTCACCGGCGCCGGCATGCTGGACTGCAAGAACGCCCTGGCCGAGAGCGACGGCGACTTCGACAAGGCGGTCGAGGCGCTGCGCATCAAGGGCGCCAAGGACGTCGGCAAGCGCGCCGAGCGCGCCACGGCCGAGGGTCTGGTCGCGGCCAAGGGCGGCGCGCTGATCGAGCTGAACTCCGAGACGGACTTCGTCGCCAAGAACGCCGAGTTCCAGGCCCTGGCCGACCAGGTCGTGGACGCCGCGCTGGCCGCCAAGGCCACCGACGTCGACACCCTGAAGGCAGCTCCGATTTCTTCAGGATCGGCGACTAAGACGGTCGAGCAGGCCATCGCCGACCTGTCGGCCAAGATCGGCGAGAAGCTGGAGCTGCGGCGCGTGCAGTACTTCGACGGCACCGTGGAGGCCTACCTGCACAAGCGTGCGGCCGACCTGCCGCCGGCCGTCGGCGTGCTGGTGGAGTTCACCGGCTCGGACGAGGGCGGGGCCAAGGACGCCGCGCACACCGTCGCGCTGCAGATCGCCGCGCTCAAGGCGCGCTTCCTGTCGCGCGACGACGTCCCCGAAGACGTCGTGGCCAGCGAGCGCCGCATCGCGGAGGAAACGGCCAAGGCCGAGGGCAAGCCGGAGCAGGCGCTGCCCAAGATCGTCGAGGGCCGGCTGAACGGATTCTTCAAGGACGCGGTGCTGCTGGAGCAGCCCTCGGTGTCCGACAGCAAGAAGACGGTCAAGGCGCTGCTCGACGACGCCGGTGTCACGGTGACGCGGTTCGTTCGCTTCGAGGTGGGCCAGGCTTAACCCGCGGGCACGCGCGCGTTAGCGTCTGGTGCTATGCGACACGTGCACGCGTTCGGTGACGACGCCCTCGGTGATCTGGACGCGGTGGGCCTCACCCACGCCATCCAGGCCGGGTGGGTGAGCAGGGCGGAGGTCGTCGAGGCCGCCATCGCCCGCACCGAGGCCGTCGATCCGATCCTCAACGGCCTGGCGTACGCGGCGTTCCAGCAGGCGCGAACCGCCGCGGCTGCGAGCGGCTTCTTTGACGGCGTCCCGACGTTCCTCAAGGACAACGTCGACATCGCCGGCCAGCCGACGATGCACGGCACCGACGCGTGGACGCCGTGGAATGCCACCTCCGACGGCGAATTCACCCGGCTGTTCCTGGCCACCGGGCTGGCCCCCGTGGGCAAGACGCAGTTGTCGGAATTCGGATTCAGCGCATCGGCCGAACACCCGCGGCTGGGGCCGGTCCGCAACCCGTGGAACACCGACTACAGCGCCGGCGCCTCGTCATCGGGCTCGGGGGCGTTCGTTGCCGCCGGCGTGGTGCCCATCGCCCACGCCAACGACGGCGGCGGCTCCATCCGCATCCCCGCCGCCTGCAACGGGCTCGTCGGGCTGAAGCCCTCGCGCGGGCGGCTGCCGCTGGACGCCCACCTGCGCCGGATGCCGGTGGGCATCGTCGCCAACGGTGTGGTGACCCGGTCGGTGCGTGACACCGCGGCGTTCTACCGGGAGGCCGAACGCATCTGGCGTAACCCGAAACTGGCGCCCGTCGGGGATGTCACCGGGCCCGGTAGGCAGCGGCTGCGGGTCGCCGTGCTGACCCGGTCGGTGCAACGCGACTGCAGCCCCCAGGTGCGCGAGCTGACGCTGAAGTCCGCCGGTCTTCTCGAGGAGTTGGGGCACCGCGTCGAACACCTCGATGAGCCCCCGGTGCCGGCCAGCTTCGTCGACGATTTCGTCCTCTACTGGGGATTTCTCGCGCTGGCCCAGGTGCGCACCGGCCGGCACATGTTCGGCAAGACGTTCGACCGCGGGCGGTTGGACAGCCTGACCCTCGGTCTGGAGCGAAACACCGCCCGCAACATCCACCGGCTGCCGCTCGCCATCATGCGCCTGCGCCGAATCCGTAGGCGTACCGCGCAATTCTTCGACACCTACGACGTCGTGCTGACCCCGACGCTCGCCGACGAGACGCCCCGCATCGGCTATCTGGCACCCACCGACTACCACCAGGTCATCGAGCGACTGATCGACTGGGTGTCGTTCACCCCGCTGCAGAACGTCACCGGCGAGCCGGCGGTCTCGCTCCCGCTGGCCCAGTCCGCCGACGGCATGCCGGTGGGCATGATGTTCTCGGCCGACGTCGGGCAAGAGGCGCTGCTGCTCGAGCTGGCCTACGAACTGGAAGAGGCCCGGCCCTGGGCCCGGATCCAGACCGCTTGATTCGCGTCAGTCGGACCCGAGCTTGTCGAGCATCCGCTTGAACTCGCGCTGCTGAGGTTCGGTCAGCTTGGCCAGGATGCGGGCATCGGCCGTCCGCACCGCGCCTTCCGCGCGCTTCAGCAGGGCCCGGCCCTGCCCGGTCAGCGTGGCGGGTAGCGCGCGGCCGCTGGACACCGATGTCGGACGCGCCACGGCGCCAATGTCTTCCAGCTTGCGCAGCACGGTGTTCATCGCCTGCGGCGTGACCCCCGCCTGCCGGGACAGCTCGGCGCTCGACGTCCCGGGAAACATCGAAAGCATGCGCAGGCAGACGAATTCGGGCAGCGTCAGACCGAGCGGGCCCAACACGGCGGACACCTCCGGTCGCAGCAGGCTCGCCACCCGATAGAGCAGGTAACCGAGCGGGGCGTCTTCGGCCAGAACCATGTCAACGATATTGACATATTTCGGCCCTCTGGACGTCGATTCGCGGCGCGAAGTTGGGATTGCCGGTCGGTCAAGGGGGTACCCGAGCACCGGCGGTATCCGCTCGCACGGGCTTATCAGGAGGTTTTCATGCCGAAGACGACTAAAGGCGGCAAGCCGAAGAAGGACGAACTGCCGAGCACGTTGCAGCGTTCGAGCGCCAAAGCGCAACGCACATTTGCGAAGACGCACGATGCGGCCGCCGAGGAATACGGCAGCGAAGAGCGCGCCCACCGGGTGGCGTATTCCGCCCTCAAGCACAGTTTCGAAAAGGTCGGCGACCATTGGGAGGCCAAGGAAGAGAAGGGGCCTTCCGACGAGCGCGCCACGAGCGGCGGCCCGCAAGCCTCCGGGGCGACCGCCGAGGGTGTGGATGCCAACGCGAGCAAGAAACACCTGCTCGACCTGGCCCGGCGACTCGACGTCCGGGGCCGCTCGACGATGAGCAAGCCGGAGCTGGTCGACGCGATCGTCAAGCACAACCGGCGGGTCCGCGGCCGCTGAGAATCGCGCCCGCCCACCGCGCCGATGTGACCGAGACGGCACCCCGCGGCTCCGTTTAGACCCGTGGCCACCGGGCATCCCGACAGCCATGGTTGCGTCCACCACCCCTAGTCAGCTGCGCCAGTGCCTCAACGATGTGGACTTTCCGGCGAACAAGCAGGACCTGCTTGAGGCCGCCGGCCGCAACGGCTGCAACGACGACACGATCCGCGCCATGCGGGCCATTCCGCCCGAGACCTACAACAACGCCGCCCAGGTCGCCGCATCGGTCACCATCGCCGACGAACACGACGTCCGGGACGGCGACAAGGCCGCGGCGCGCCGGAGTCAGGAACCCCGGTTCTCGCCCAGCTCGTCGACGATCGGGCTCTGGACGGGGATGTCCTTTCCGTTCTCGGCGAGCCCGGGTTTGGTGTGGGAGCGGCGCGCCGCGGCCTTGTCGCCGTCCCGGACGTCGTGTTCGTCGGCGATGGTGACCGATGCGGCGACCTGGGCGGC
>NZ_LZJM01000082.1:0-5102 GCF_001667665.1 Mycobacterium sp. E342 | reverse complement strand
CGAGGATGCCCAACGCGGCTGGAATGCCCAGACTCTGGAAGTACGGCAGCCGGGTAAAGCTGAGGCAGGCCACGGCGCCGGCAACGGTGAGCCCCGAACCCAGCACGATGTGCGTCGTGCCGTGATACATCGTGTAGAAAGCTCTTTCGCGATCCTCGCCGGTTCCGCGGGCCTCCTGGTAGCGGCCCACGAAAAATATCGCGTAGTCCGTTCCCGCGGCAATCACCAACAGCGTCAACAGGTTCGTCGCGTAGGTCGACAACCCGATGACGCCGGCGTTTCCAAGAAACGCGACAAGGCCGCGCGCGGCCGACATCTCGATCAGGACCGTGGCTAGGACCAGCAGCGTGGTGAGCACCGAGCGGTAGACGAAGAACAGCATCAGGGCGATCACGCCGACGGTGATCGTGGTGACCTTCGCGGTCCCCTTACTGCCGACGTCGAACTGATCGGAGATCAATGGCGCCGCACCGGTCACGTAGGCCCTGACGCCCGTCGGCGGCTTCAAGTGCTCGACGATGTCGCGCACGGCGCCGACGCCCTCGTTGGCCAAGGCCGAACCCTGGTTACCGGCGAGGAAGAGCTGGACGTAGGCGGCCTTGCCGTCGCTGCTCTGGGATCCCGCCGCCGTCAGGGTGTCACCCCAGAAGTCTTGAACGTGCTCGACGTGCTTCTTGTCCTGCTCGAGCCTGCGAACCATCTCGTCGTAGAAGCGATGTGCGTCCGCGCCGAGCGGCTTGTCCCCTTCCAACACGATCATGGCCGAGCTGTCGGTGTCGAACTCGTGGAACTTCTCGCCGATTCGCTTGATCGCCTTCAGCGACGGGGCGTCGGGCGAGTTCAGCGCAACGTTGTGGGTTTTCCCGACGTCTTCCAGCTGCGGCACCGCGATGTTCGTGAGCGCGGCCAGGCCCAGCCAGAAGAGCAGGATCGGCAGGGCGAGCCGGCGGATGGTGCGCGGGACGACGGCCCGCGGCTGTTCGTGGTTGCTCATCCGGATTTGTCCAGACAGTAGGTGTAGGCGTCGACTTTGTTAACGGTGCGTTGGTCTTTCACTTCGCCGTTGACGGTGATGCGGCAGCCGAGGGTGTCCCCGTTGCCCTGCGCGACGACGTTACCGAGCACCGCGGGCTCGGTCGTGGTGATTGTGAACGACCACGGCAGCGGGGCGTCCTTGACTTGTTGGGGCTGGGCGTTGACATCAAGGTAGTTGATGGTCGCGGTCGCGCCCGGCACGCCGAACACCTCGAGCACCACCCGCTTGGGATTGAAGGGGACGATCTCGTTCGAAAGGCCGCTGTTGGCCGACGTGTTGCTGTTCGAACCGAAGATTCCGTGCAGGCGATAGATGGCGAATCCGGCAAGCGTGATGACCAGCACCGCGACCAGCACCATCCACCCTCGCTTGACAAGCGATGCCACCGAAATCCCCTTCACCCGTTCACCTTTCGATCATCGGGCGACACGACCACCCTCTTGGCGGGGGCGGGTGCCGACGGGCCGGGCCTGATCGACAGCTACGACAGTACGGTACGGGACCGTACTGTACAAGAGACGCGCGCGTACACATTCGACGAAAGAAGGCCGGCCCGCCGGTGGCCGCGCCGTTACCGGACGGTTCTGGTCAGACCCGGGATGAGAAAACCGTCGACCAGCGCCTGCACGGTGCGACGGGTGGGCGGCCGGTCCGGAATGATGGACCGGAAGATCAGGTAGCCGGGCAGCAGGTCCCAGAGTTCGTCGGTGATGGCGTCCGGGTGAATCTCGCCGCGGTCCACCGCCTGGTTCAAGACGTGCTGGATCAACGCCTTGCGCTGGTCGAGAAACTGATGCTGCATGGCCTCGTTGAGCGCGGGGTGGCGCGACACCTCGACCATCACCGCGCGGATCGTGCTCGCGTGCCGGCCGCCCTCCTGGCAGATCGTCTCCCCCAGTCGCAGCAGATCGCCGCGCAACGTACCCGTGTTCGGCGGCACCGAGACCTGGCGGACGCCCTCGATGAAGGCGGCCAACACCAGCTCGGCCTTGGAGGGCCAGCGCCGATACACCGTGGCCTTGCTGGCGCGGGCGGCAGCGGCGACGGCGTCCACGGTCAGCTGGTCATAGCCGTGTTCCTGCAGCAGGCGCAGGGTCACCGCCAGAATTTCGGCCTCCCGCGGCGACCACGGTGATGCCGGTGCGCACGGGTCCGCCATCTGGGTCATAGCGCCCACGATAGAGCCGCTTGGGCGGTGCGGCCCAAATTTCGGGTGAGGTCGTGATCGCCTAGTCCGCCGGAGCGTCCGGCGGCCCCTCGGCCAACAGTTTCCGGAAACCGTCCTCGTCGAGGACCGGGACGCCGAGCTCGACGGCCTTGTCGTACTTGGAACCCGGCGCATCGCCGGCGACGACGTAGTCGGTCTTCTTCGACACCGAACCGGCGGCCTTGCCGCCGCGCGCGATGATCGCCTCCTTGGCATCGTCGCGCGAAAAGCCCGCCAGCGAACCGGTGACGACAACGGTGAGCCCTTCCAGCGTGCGGGCCACGCTGGCGTCGCGCTCGTCGGCCATCCGCACCCCTGCGGCCCGCCATTTGTCGACGATCGCGCGGTGCCAGTCGACGGTGAACCACTCGGTGAGCGCGGCGGCGATCGTCGGCCCGACGCCTTCGACCGCGGCGAGCTGCTCGGTCGATGCCGACATGATCGCGTCGAGGCTGCCGAATTCGGTGGCCAGGGCGCGCGCGGCGGTCGGTCCGACATGCCGGATCGACAGCGCCACCAGGACGCGCCACAGCGCCACCGTCTTGGCCTTGTCCAGGTTGTCGAGCAGCCGCCTGCCGTTGGCGGACAACGCGCCCGCCTTGGTTCGGAAAAGCTCGGTGCGCAGCAGGTCGTCCTCGGTGAGGGTGAACAGGTCGCCCTCGTCGGCGATCACCCCCGCCTTCAGCAGTGCGGTGGCCGCCTCGTAACCCAGCCCCTCGATGTCGAGCGCCCCGCGCCCGGCGACGTGAAAGACGCGCTCCCTCAGCTGCGCCGGGCAGGACCGGGCATTGGGACAGCGGATGTCGGCGTCGCCCTCCTTGGCGGGGGCCAGCGGGGTGCCGCATTCGGGACACGTTGTGGGCATGACGAATTCGCGTTCGGACCCGTCCCTGAGGTCGACGACGGGACCCAGCACCTCGGGGATCACGTCGCCGGCCTTGCGGATCATCACCGTGTCGCCGATCAGCACGCCCTTGCGCTTGACCTCGCTGGCGTTGTGCAGCGTGGCCAGCCCCACGGTCGACCCCGCAACCTTCACCGGCGTCATGAAGGCGAACGGCGTGACGCGCCCGGTGCGCCCGACGTTGACCCGGATGTCGAGCAATTTGGTCTGCGCTTCCTGGGGCGGGTACTTGTACGCGACCGCCCAGCGCGGCGCCCGCGACGTCGTCCCCAGCCGGCGCTGCAGCGCGAAGTCGTCGACTTTGACTACGACGCCGTCGATTTCGTGATCGATTTCGTAGCGGTGCTCACCCCAGTAGCCGATCCGGTCCTCTACGGCGGCAAGGCCCTGCACGCGCGTGGTCTGTTCGGCCACCGGCAGACCCCAGGCCTTCAGGACCGTGTAGGCCTCGTGCAGCGTCTTGGGCGCGAACCCGTCGGTGCGGCCGATGCCGTGGCAGATCATCCGCAGCTTGCGCCGGGCGGTGACCGCCGGGTTCTTCTGGCGCAGCGAACCGGCCGCGCTGTTACGCGGATTGGCGAAGGGCGCTTTGCCGTCCTCGACCAGGCTGGCGTTGAGCGCCTCGAAATCGGCGAGCATGAAGAAGACCTCGCCACGCACCTCCAGCACGGCGGGAATCGGCAGATCCGCAGTGGCGGTGAGCCGTTCGGGCACATCGTCGATAGTGCGCGCGTTGAGCGTCACGTCCTCGCCGACTCGGCCGTCGCCGCGCGTGGCGGCGCGTTCCAGCCGGCCGTCGCGGTACACCAGCGACAACGCCACCCCGTCGATCTTGAGTTCACACAAGTAGTGGGGATCGCGGCCGATCTCGGTCTCGACGCGATTGCTCCAGGCGACCAGCTCGTCGCGGTCGAAGACGTCGTCGAGGCTCAGCATCCGCTCCAGGTGCTCGGCCTCGGTGAAGTCGGTCGCGAAGCCGGCGCCCCCGACCAACTGGGTCGGGGAATCGGGGACACGCAGCTCCGGATACCGATCCTCGAGCGCGACAAGCTCGTTGAACATCCTGTCGAATTCGGCGTCGGAGACGATCGGTGCGTCCTTGATGTAGTAGCGGAACTGGTGTTCGCGGACTTCACCGGCCAGTTCCTGCCACTGCCGCCGCACCTCGGGCGACACCGAATCAGCCTCTGCTGAGCTCACCCTCGCAGGCTATCCGAGGTCGCTGACAGCGCCGACTCAGTCCTCCTCGTATGCCCGCAGCCGATCCCCGGCCGCGTCCCACCAGCGCGACAGTGCAGTGCCCGGCTGCTGGTCACCAGTCCGGCCGATTCCATCAGCTGCAGGTGCTTGCTGGCCGCCCGCCGCGTGACCGGGATGACGCTGGTGAGCTGCGATGTCGAGCTTGGTCCGCGATCGCAGAGCCGCACGATGATGCGCAGCCGGTTCGGGTCTCCGAGCGCATCGAAGATCGGCGCACCGAGTCCGCCACCCCGGCGACGAAACGCAACCATTTTGGTTGCCTATTGGATGGCGTCGGGGTCCGCGGCGAACGTTTCGGCCGCCTTACGGGCCAGCCCGATCGCCAGGCGGGCCCATTCCGGCGTCGCGCCGGCCAGGCCACACGCCGGGGTGACGCCGATGCGGTCGCGCAGCGCCGAGCGCCCGAAGCCAAGGCGATCGGTCACCCCTACCAGGGCGGCCGCCACCTCTTCGGCCGACGGCCGCCGCTCCGGAGCGCTGCTGGGCACCACCCCCAGCACGATCGTGCGGCCCGATTCGATGAACCCGGCCATACCGTCGAGATCGGCCGCCACCAGGGTGCTCGCGTCCACCGACACCGCACCGATTTGGCTGCCCTGCAACATCTTCCACGGCAATTCCGCGGCGCAGCTGTGCAACATCGCCGCGCCCCCCACCGTGGCGACGCAGGCGTCGAGCAGGGCGACGGCCACCGC
>NZ_LZJM01000081.1:0-514 GCF_001667665.1 Mycobacterium sp. E342 | reverse complement strand
CGTACCTGCTGGTGCCGCCCACCCCGCAGCACCAGGCGACCATCGATGCGCTCAAGAAGCTCGACTTCGCCGACAGCACCGCCACCGGCGAGGCCATCTTCACCGCCCTGCACGCGGTCAGCGCCACCGCCATCACGGGCGGCGGACCCTCGCCGCCGCCCATCACCGAGCCCACCGTCGCGATGGCCTGCAGCGCGGTGAAGAGCCCTTCACCCGTCGCGGTCTTGGGGGCCGGCTTCAGGCTGTCGATCGCCGCCTTCACCGCCGCACGGTTGGTCGTCGGCGAGACCAGCAGCGAGGCGTTGGCCGCGAATTCCACCAGCCCCAGGTTGATGGCGGGGGTGAGCTCGTCGGCGAATTGCTTGCCGGCCACCTTCGCGGCGGTCAGCCGGTCGGGCGCGACGTCGGTGGCCCGCATGGACTGGGACATGTCGATGACCAGCACGACCACCGCGCGGTTGCGCGGGATGCGCATGTCGTGGGTGGGCGTGGCCAGCGCGATGGTCAGCAGGAT
>NZ_LZJM01000080.1:0-20986 GCF_001667665.1 Mycobacterium sp. E342 | reverse complement strand
CGCGCCTGAGCGGCGAACCGCGGCTCGGGGTGGTGCCCGCTGCCTCGACTACCGTTGCGCTGCTTACCGATCCATTCGGTGTGGCCCTTGGTGTTTGTGCGGGTGGTCCAGCCGTCGGGTCGCAGTAGGCGGTGATGGGGTCCGCAGGCGAAGGTGAGGTTGTCGATGTCGGTGCGGCGGCACTGGTTCCAGTCGGTGACGTGGTGGACTTCGGACAGGTAGCCGGGGACGGTGCAGCCCGGGGCGGTGCAGCCGCGGTCCTTGGCGTAGAGCATGATTCGTTGTCCGCGGGTGGCGAGTCGCTTGCTGTGATAGAGCGCCAGGGGTTTGGCGTTGTCGAAGACCGCCAAATAGTGGTGGGCGTGGCGGGCCAGCCGGATCACGTCGCTGATGGGGAGCCGGGTGCCGCCACCGGTGCGCCCTGTGCCGGCGGCGGCCTCCAAGTCTTGCAGGGTGGTGGTGATGATGATGGAGGCGGGTAAGCCGTTGTGTTGGCCGAGTTTTCCCGAGGCCAACAGCGCCCGTAGGCCGGCGAGCAGCCCGTCGTGGTGGCGTTGGGCCGCGTTGCGGGTGTCGCGGTCGATGGCGTCTTGGCTGGGGGCGCCGTCCACGCACGGGGTGTCGTCATTGGGGTTGCACATGCCGGGTGCGGCGAGTTTGGCCAGGACCGCCTCGACGGTGGCGCGGGCCTCGGGGGTGAGCAGGCCGCGCAGCTCGGACATGCCGTCGGGCCCTTGCTTGCCCAGCATCACGCCGCGCCGCCGGGCGCGGTCGTCGTCGGTGTAGGTGCCGTCGGGGTTGAGACAATCGGCGACGTGCTCGGCGAGTGCGGCGAGTTGTTCGGGCCGGTACTGCGTTCCATGGGCGGCCAGGTCGGCCTCCACGGCCTCGCGAGTGGCGGCATCTACCCAGCCGGGCAGCCGATGGAAGAACCGGCGGATCACCGCCACCTGCCCGGCACCGAGTTTTCCGTCGCGTTGGGCGGCGGCGGTGGCCGGCAACAGCGGCGCCAGCGGTTCGCCGGTCAGCCCGTGCCGCGGCCCCAGGTCGGTCGCTTCTTTGACCCGCCGGGAGGCCTCGGCGCGGCTGATCAGCGTGGCCTCGGCGACCGCGTGTGGCAGGGTGCCGCCCAACTCCTCAGGAGTGGCTTGCCGGCCCAGGTTGTTGATCAGCGGATGCTCGATGGCGGCGATGCGGCGGCGCACCCGCTCGCAGCGTTCCAACCACTGCAGGCATTGCTGGGTGTTCGACGCGTCGAACGACAGCGCACACGCCCGACCCAAGTCGGCATCCAGCGCGTCGAACACTTCGGCCGCCTCATCATGACCACTTGAACCCACACCCCCACGCTAGCCACCCCCACCGACAAAAACGTCGGCCTAGGGGTCACTGAAGCTAAAGTGACGCAAGTGATTTCACCTCGTCAGTGGCATTCGTGCGCGTGCTCATGTCCCCCGTCGGGGGAGTCGGGGGAGCCGCCCATCATCCGCGCCATCGGGATTCCGCCCGTCGCGACGAACCGGACGACCAAAATGGCGGCGACGACGAGGAAGGCGATATTGAGCCAAGTAGTGTAGTTCCACGAAATCGTCGCCTCCACGACGGTGGCGTTGCGCTGCTTCGGAATGAGATTCGTTGCGCCGAAGATTAATTCGACCAGATAGCCCGCGGCGACCATCGCGGCGTAGAACGTGCCCAGCAGCGTCAGCATCATCTTGGTGCCGTAGTACTTGCGGTAGATGTTCAGGATCGGGACGATCAGTAGGTCGGCGTAGATGAACGCGATGACGCCGCCGAAACTGATGCCTCCGTTCCACAGCACCGCGGCCAGGGGAACATTGCCGATCGAGCAGACGAACGACGCGATGGCCACGATCGGTCCCACCAGGGGTCCCCAGATCGCCGACCAGCCGGGGTGGTCAACCAAAAAGAAGACCTGCCAGAACTTTTCGGGCACCCACGCCGCGATGGCCCCGGCGATCAACAAACCCAGCACGAGGTCGCGCAGGATCGCCAACCACTCCATCGCGAACACGTGGGCTACCGAGGTGAAGCCCTCCGCGGAAAACAGCCGGCGAGCGAACGAGCCCTGTTTCTTGATGGACATGTCCATGGCGGCATGGCCTTCCATCGAGCCGGCGATCCCGCGCTCGGCCTGCTCGCGGGCGGCGTCGATGAGGCGCGAGCGCACGAACAACCGGAACAAGACGGCGAGCACCACGATCATCAGCGGGCCGCCGACGAACTCCGCGGCGGTGAACTGCCAACCCATCAGCAGGGCCAGGATGATGCCCAGTTCCACCACCAGGTTGGTGGAACCGATCTCGAATGCCATGGCGGCGATGAAGCTGGCGCCCTTGCGAAAGAGCGACCGGGCCAGTGCCACGGCGGCGTACGAGCACGACGACGATGCCGCGCCGAGTCCGGCGGCGAGCGCCAGGGTGCGTGGCCGGTCGTCGCCGAGCAGCGCCACGATGGTCGAGCGTCGCACCACCGCCTGCACCACCGCCGACAGGGCAAATCCCAAGATCAGCGCCCACAGGATTTCCCACGTCATCGATCCCGCCACCGACAAGGCGTGTCCGACCGCTGCTAGCACGAGTGCTCGACCCCCTTCGGTTGGCTTGGGCTCCCAACATATACCCCATAGGGGTATATGACAACCCGGGGAAAGCGTTCTGGCCAGGGCGAAGAACCGGCGTGATCCCTAGAATGGCCGCGACAGGCGCAACCAGTGAAATGTCCGACACACCGGCCTCGCCACCGCTGTCACAGAGGCAACACCAGGCACACTGGTAACAACACGTTTGCAGAAGCCAGGAGGATATGGCCGTGTACCGGGTCTTTGAAGCGCTCGACGAGCTGAGCGCCATCGTTGAAGAAGCACGCGGCGTTCCGATGACGGCCGGCTGCGTGGTGCCACGGGGTGACGTACTGGAACTGATCGACGACATCAAGGATGCGATCCCCGGCGAGCTGGACGACGCCCAGGACGTGCTCGACGCGCGGGACTCGATGCTGCAGGACGCCAAGTCGCACGCCGAATCCATGGTCTCCTCGGCGACCACCGAATCGGAGTCGATGCTCAACCACGCCCGCGCGGAGGCGGATCGGCTGTTGTCCGACGCAAAAGCGCAGGCCGACCGCATGGTCAGCGAGGCGCGCCAGCACAGCGAGCGGATGGTCGGCGAGGCACGCGAGGAGGCGATGCGCATCGCCACGGCCGCGAAGCGGGAGTACGAGGCCAGCGTCGGCCGCGCCCAGGCCGAGGCCGACCGGCTGCTCGAGAACGGCAACATCTCCTACGAAAAGGCCGTGCAAGAGGGCATCAAGGAACAGCATCGCCTGGTATCGCAGAACAGCGTGGTGGAGGCGGCGAACGCCGAGGCCACCCGCCTGATCGACTCGGCGCACGCCGAGGCGGACCGGCTGCGCGGGGAATGCGACATCTACGTCGACAACAAGCTGGCCGAGTTCGAGGAATTCCTCAACGGCACGCTGCGCTCGGTCGGCCGGGGTCGTCATCAGCTCCGGACGGCGGCCGGCACGCACGACTACGCGGTGCGCTAAGCCTCGGCCGGGCGGCCACGCCCTGGAATTGTGCGGCTCGCGCCGTAGGATTTGTGCTATGACGCGGCAGCACAGCACCACCTCGCAGCGCCGTCTGAGCTCGCCGTTGACGGTTGACATCGCCCGGCTCGGGCGGCGCCCGGGGGCGATGGTCACCCTGCGGAAGACCGTGCCGAGCCCGTCGCGCATCGGGCTGGACATGATCGCGATCGAGGCCGGCGCCCCGTTGGAGCTTGACCTGCAGGTTCAGTCGGTCTCCGAGGGCGTACTGGTGACGGGCACGGTTGACGCGCCCAGCGTCGGCGAATGCTCGCGCTGCCTGACCCCGGTCAAGGGTCATGTGCAGGTCCAGCTGACCGAATTGTTCGCCTACCCCGACAGCACGACGGAGGCGACCACCGAGGAAGACGAGGTCGGTCACATCGTCGACGACACCTTGGACCTCGAGCAGTCGATCGTCGACGCCGTCGGACTCGAGCTGCCGTTCTCGCCCGTGTGCACCCCCGACTGCCCGGGGCTGTGCCCGGAATGCGGCGTTTCCCTCGCGGCCGAGCCCGGGCATCACCACGACAGCGTCGACCCGCGGTGGGCGAAACTGGCCGGCATCTTTCCCGAGCCCGACCCGCCGCGGGGTGAGCAGTGACGTCGCGGCAGGACCTGCTCGATGCGCTGGGCGTCGAGCTGCCCGAGGAGCTGCTCTCGCTCGCCTTGACGCATCGCAGCTACGCATACGAGAACGGCGGGCTGCCGACCAACGAACGTCTGGAATTCCTCGGTGACGCCGTGCTGGGCCTGACCATCACCGACGAGCTCTACCACCGCCATCCCGACCGCTCCGAAGGGGACCTGGCCAAGCTGCGGGCCAGCGTCGTCAACACCCAGGCGCTGGCCGACGTCGCCCGCAAGCTGTGCCAGGACGGTCTGGGCGCGCACCTGTTTCTCGGGCGCGGAGAGGCCAACACCGGCGGCGCCGACAAGTCGAGCATCCTGGCCGACGGGATGGAATCGCTGCTGGGTGCCATTTACCTGCAGCACGGGATCGACACCGCGCGCGAGGTGATCCTGCGGTTGTTCGGCGCGCTGCTCGACGCCGCGCCGACGCTGGGGGCCGGGCTCGACTGGAAGACCAGCCTGCAGGAGCTGACCGCGGCGCGGGGCATGGGCGCGCCGTCCTACGTCGTCACGTCCACCGGTCCAGACCACGACAAGGAGTTCACCGCCGTCGTGGTCGTGATGGAGATCGAATACGGGTCCGGTGTGGGCCGCTCCAAGAAGGAAGCCGAGCAGAAGGCCGCGGCGGCGACCTGGAAAACGCTGGAAGCGCTCGACACGGCGGGGAAAACGTCCGTCTAGATGCCTGAGCTACCCGAAGTCGAGGTGGTCCGCCGCGGCTTGCAGGCCCGCGTCGTGGGCAAGACGATCAAAGCCGTGCGGGTGCACCACCCGCGCGCGGTGCGACGGCACGAGGCCGGGCCCGCCGACCTCACCGCCCGGCTGCTCGACGCCCGGATCACCGGCACCGACCGGCGCGGCAAGTACCTGTGGCTGCTGCTCGACGGCGCGGACGACCCTGACACGGCACTCGTCGTGCATCTCGGCATGAGCGGTCAGATGCTGCTGGGTGGGGGCACCCCCAGCGGCGAAGCCGCGAGGGGGAAGGTGCCGCGCGCCGACCACGTGCGCATCTCCGCGCTGCTCGACGACGGGACCGTGCTGAGTTTCGCCGATCAGCGCACCTTCGGCGGGTGGATGCTCGCCGATCTGGTGAGCGTCGACGGCAGCGTGGTGCCTGCGCCCGTCGCGCACCTCGCGCGCGACCCGCTAGACCCGCTCTTCGACCGCGAAGCCGTTGTGAACGTCCTGCGGCGCAAGCATTCCGAGATCAAGCGGCAGCTGCTCGACCAGACCGTGGTTTCCGGCATCGGCAACATCTACGCCGACGAGGCGCTGTGGCGGGCCAAGGTCAACGGCGCCCGGATCGCCGCGACGCTGAGTCGTGGCCGGCTCGGCGCCATCCTGGACGCCGCGGCCGACGTGATGCGCGACGCGCTGGCGCAGGGCGGCACCTCTTTCGACGCGCTGTACATCAACGTCAACGGCGAATCGGGCTACTTCGACCGGTCGCTGGACGCCTACGGCCGCGAAGGGCAGCACTGCCGGCGCTGCGGGGCGGTGATGCGCAGGGAGAAGTTCATGAACCGGTCGTCGTTCTACTGCCCGAAATGTCAGCCGCGCCCACGGCTTTGAGCGTGCGATCAGGGCTTCCGCCCGTGCGTCCACGGTCGCGACACTCCGGGCGGGGTCACCGGCGAAGCACGCTCGACGCGGCACACGGGAGGCCGCGAACGTTTCGGAGAAAGGTGAGGTTATCCTCACCTAGCATCGTTATCCTGGGTGCATGGTGAACCTTCGGCGTCGGGGCTACTAATGCGGGATTCAGTTCGGGTGTCGGATCCTCCGACGGTGCTCGCTCAGCTCACGCCGGGCCAGCGGGCAACCATCGTGGGCGTGGCGCCGGCGGCACCGCCCGTGGTGGCGGGCCGGCTGCGGCAACTGGGATTCCGGCCCGCATCCCACGTCGAGGTGATTCGACGCGCCCCCATGGGCGACCCGACCATCTACCGGGTTCAAGACACCGAGCTGTGCTTACGCCGACGCGAAGCGTGCCTGATCGAAGTCGACCCGGGAAGCGGCTCATGACGTCCTGCCACGAGGAGGGCGGTACCGCGCTCGCGGTCGTGGGCATGGCGCGCGTGGCGCTGGTGGGCAGCCCCAACGCGGGCAAGACCTCCGTCTTCAACCACCTGACCGGCCTGCGCGCCAAGACCGGCAATTACCCGGGCGTCACCGTCGGGCGCAGGGTGGGCATCACCAAGGTCGACGACGTCGAGATCGCCGTCGAGGATCTACCGGGCACCTACAGCCTGCAGCCGATCAGCCCGGACGAACAAGTCGTGGCCGACCTGCTGGCCGGCAAGATCGCCGACGCCGATCGACCCGACGCCATCGTGCTGGTGGCCGACGCCACCACGCTGCACCGCTCGATCACCCTCGTGGCACAGGTGCTGCGGCTTGACGTGCCGTGCCTGTTGGCACTGACCATGACCGACGAATTGACCGCGCGCCGGGGCACCGTCTCCGTCGACGCCCTGTCGACGGCGTTGGGGATTCCGGTGGTCCCCGTCATTGCGCACCGCGGCGCGGGGATCGACGCCCTGCGCGCCCGACTGGCGTCCTTCGCCCGGTGGCAACGGCCCCCGATCCTGCCCCCATCTCACGAAGATGCCATCGACGCCTGGGGCAAGTCGGTGCTCGGCGCGGCCGGATACGTTGCGCCACAACCGGATCGGCGCACCCGGGGAATCGATGCGATCGTGCTCCATCCCCTCTGGGGCACCATCATCTTCTTCGCGGTGATGTTCTGCTTCTTTCAAGTCGTCTTCACCGTCGCCGCGCCACTGCAGGACCGGGTGAGCCAGGGGCTGGGCTGGCTCGGCGTGCTGGTGAGCGACCACGTCGGCAACTACGTGGTGCGCGGACTGCTCGGCCAGGGACTCATCGGCGGCGTGGGAACGGTGCTGCAGTTCATCCCGCAGATTGTGTTGCTGTTCTTGTTGATCGCGTTGCTGGAGAACGTCGGTTACATGGCGCGGGCCGCGTTCTTGATGGATCGGGTGATGGCCGCGACGGGATTGGAGGGTCGCGCGTTCGTCGCGATGCTTTCCTCTTTCGCGTGCGCGATCCCGGGGATCATGGCGACCCGGACGCTGCCGTCGTCGCGCGACCGGATCGCGACCATCATCACGGCGCCGCTGATGACATGCTCGGCGCGGCTCCCGGTGTTCACCCTGCTGGTGGGGCTTTTGGTCTCACCGCAGACCCAGTGGTGGGGCCTGAGCGCGCAGGGCATCGCGATGTTCTTGCTGTATCTGTGCGGCGGCACCTCGGCCCTGATTGCCGCGTCGCTGTTCAAGTCGACGATTCTGCGCAGCGACCTGCTGCCCTTCACGATGGAGCTTCCGCCGTACCGCTTCCCCTCGCCCAGGACCGTGCTCATCACGATGTGGGATTCGGCCAAAGTGTTCTTGCGCAAGGCCGGAACCATCATCCTGGGCACGTCCGTGGTGCTGTGGGTGCTGCTCAATCTGCCCGCGCGGCAAGCAGAAACCGCGCATATGTCGCAGACGGAGACCACCGCCTACGTGATGGACCATAGCTACGCCGCCGACATCGGGAAGGCGATCGGACCGGTGTTCAAGCCGCTGGGGTTCGATTGGCACATCAACGTCGCGCTGCTCGGGTCCTTCTCGGCGCGTGAGGTTTTCGTGTCGACCCTGGGGCAGGTCTCGGCGGCCACGAACCCCGAGGATCCGCACGAGGCCCTGGTCGCCATGACAGACGACGACGGCCACAAGGTATTCACCTCGTCGACCATCATCGCGCTGATGGCGTACTTCATCTTCGCGCTGCAATGCATGTCCACCGTCGCGGTGATGCGCCGCGAGACCAACTCGTGGCGGTGGCCCGCCTTCGCCTGGTCCTACATGTTCGTCCTGGCCTGGACGATGGCCTTTGCCGCGCGGTCGATCGCGATAGCGGTAGGCGCATGATCCCGATCCACGCCACGGCCACCGCGAACCCTCAGCAGCTGCGCTGGGTGGTCCCGCCCGACCGGTTACCGGCGCGCGGCACCGTTCGCCAGGCCCCGGGCAGGCTGGGCGCTCTGCTGGACAGCGGGACGATCGCAGAGATTCTGGTGGATTCCGACGGCATCCTGATCACGGCCGGCGCAGGTGGCAGCTGGCGCGAGTTGGGAGACGACGTTCGCGAGGCGCTCAGCGAAGCGTTGGTGGCCCCGCAGGACTGGGTGGTCGACGAATCGACCGCCCCCGGCCTGCAAAGCCGAGAAAGCCTGGAAAGCATTGCCGCGGAGCTGCTCGCGGGCCCCGTTGGCGCGCTCGCCGCCTCGCACGGCGGGTCGATCGAAGTTGTCTCGGTGGCCGGCCGCACCGTGACCGTGCGAATGATGGGTGCTTGCGACGGGTGTCCGGCCGCGTCGTCCACGTTGCGCGACGTATTCGAGCGTGAACTGCGGCGGCGGTCCGGTGATGACGTGGTGGTGTCGTGCGAAAGTGATTCGCCCGCAATCTCGTTGGGTAAGAAGCTGCTGTCGTTGATAGTCCGTTGAGGGCGTGACGGGCGCCTCGGTCATTTAGTGTGCGTTCGGGGCTTACCGGCCGGTCAATCGAAGATGTCGCGCCGGGAAGCTCCGGCGGGTAAGGCGGGGTCGACGAACCACTCGCGAGGAAAGAGCAGGCCGAACGCCTGGGGCGGCAGTCGGAGCAGAGCTGCGTACATGCGCGCCCCCACGCTGGATTCGCCGATCTGCGAGCGGTGGGCGGCGAACGCGTCTCGCTTCTGGCGGGCGAATCCGAAGACCTCGATGCGGTGGGTGATGCTCGTGCGGGGCGCGTACGCGGTGCGGGCGACGTCGGGCTCGTAGGGCGCCGGTAGCCGCAACATGCGGGCGAAATGGCCGACGCGGACTAGTAATTCGCGTGGCATGGTTGCCTCCAGCACCCGCGGTGTCCCCGCGAGTTCGGCGCCCCGCTTGCCGACGTGGTGCACCTGGACGTGATCGCGGTGGCCGTACCCGCCGTTTGGCTGGTAGCTGAGCAGCAGGTCCGCGCCTTCCTCGTCGAGTATCGCCGCGAGTTGCCGCGCCGCCTCCTCGACGTTCGCCCGCCCGAACCGGACCCGTCCCGGCGGGTCCGGGTAGAACAGCGGGCCGTAGCCGCTGTCGGCGTAGCCGAGGCATTCGACCCGATCGACTCCCAAAATGTCTGCGCTGGAATGCAATTCGCCCAACCGGAAGTCGCTTTCATCGTTGTGTACCCGCCCGTCGGTCGCGGTGATGACGACCACGCGATGCCCGCCCGCCGCCGCACGCGCGAGCGTGCCGCCGGTGAGGATCACCTCGTCGTCCGGGTGGGCGTGGAATGCGACCACGGTGGCCATGAAACGCAGTATGCCCGCGGCGTGGGGCACGCGCCGCCCGGTACAAAGTAGGGCATGACCGAACTATGGGTGGAGCGCACGGGGTCGCGCCGGTACACCGGACACAGCTCGCGCGGTGCGCAGGTGCTCGTCGGCTCGGAGGACGTCGAGGGTGTGTTCACCCCCGGCGAGCTGCTCAAGATCGCGCTCGCCGCGTGCAGCGGCATGTCCAGCGATCAGCCGCTCGCCCGACGGCTCGGCGACGACTACAAAGCCGTGGTGAGGGTGTCGGGGGACGCCGACCGCGAAAACGAGGTCTATCCGCTGCTGGAAGAGACACTCGAGCTCGACCTGTCCGCGCTGTCCGCGGAGGACAAAGAGCGGCTGCTGGTGGTGGTCGGCCGGGCGATCGAGCTGGTCTGCACCGTCGGGCGCACGCTCAAGGGCGGCACGCGAATCGATTTCAAGGTCGCCGATGTCGGATCCTGACGTCAGGCTCACCGCCTGGGTGCACGGGCAGGTCCAGGGTGTCGGCTTTCGCTGGTGGACGCGATCCCGGGCGCTGGAGCTGGGGCTTACCGGATACGCGGCCAACCAGGCCGACGGCCGCGTGCTGGTGGTCGCCCAGGGGCCGCGCGAGGCCGGCGAGAAGCTGCTGGCGCTGCTGGAGGGCGGCGAGTCGTGGCCGTCGCGGCCGGGCCGCGTCGACAAGGTGATCGCTGACTGGTCGCCGCCGCAGGAGCGGTTCGACGGCTTCGTCGAGCGCTGACACGGCCCGGCATCCTTTCTTTCCCGTGACTGATGTGGCCACTGTGACCAGTGCGCCGCAGTGTGTTCGGCGTCGACATTTCGGCCCGGACGACACCCCGCGGTGAGGGTGGCACGGGCGATTTGAGCGGTAGTCTGGCTCGCCGTGTACCTCAAGAGTCTGACGCTGAAGGGCTTTAAGTCCTTCGCATCGCCGACGACTCTGCGTTTCGAGCCGGGCATCACCGCCGTCGTCGGGCCCAACGGCTCGGGAAAATCCAACGTCGTCGACGCCCTCGCCTGGGTGATGGGGGAGCAGGGAGCAAAGACCCTGCGCGGCGGCAAGATGGAAGACGTCATCTTCGCGGGCACCTCGTCGCGGGCCCCGCTGGGCCGGGCCGAGGTCACCGTCACCATCGACAACTCCGACAACGCGCTGCCCATCGAATACTCCGAGGTGTCGATCACCCGCCGCATGTTCCGCGACGGCGCCAGCGAGTACGAGATCAACGGCGCAAGTTGCCGATTGATGGACGTGCAAGAGCTGCTGAGCGACTCCGGGATCGGCCGCGAGATGCACGTGATCGTCGGGCAGGGCAAGCTCGACGAGATCCTGCAGTCGCGCCCCGAAGACCGTCGCGCCTTCATCGAAGAGGCCGCCGGCGTGCTCAAGCACCGCAAGCGCAAGGAGAAGGCCCTCCGCAAACTCGACGCGATGTCGGCGAACCTCGCCCGGCTGACCGACCTGACCACCGAGTTGCGCCGCCAGCTCAAGCCGCTGGGCCGCCAGGCCGAGGTGGCCCGCCGCGCCCAGACCATCCAGGCTGACCTGCGCGACGCCCGGTTGCGGCTGGCCGCCGACGACCTGGTCAACCGGCAGGTCGAACGGGACGCCATCTTCGAAGCCGAGGCCGCCATCCGCCGCGAGCACGACGAGGCCGCCACCCGGCTGGGGGTGGCATCGGAGGAGCTCACCGCGCACGAGGCGGCCGTGGCCGAACTCACCGCCCGGGCCGAATCGGTCCAGCACACCTGGTTCGGGCTGTCGGCGCTGGCCGAACGGGTGGCCGCCACGGTGCGCATCGCCAGCGAACGCGCGCAGCACCTCGACACGGAACCGGCGCCGCCCAGCGACACCGACCCCGAGGCGCTGGAGGCGGAGGCCGAGCGGGTCGCGGTCGCCGAGCAGCAATTGCTGGGCGAACTGGCCGAGGCGCGCACCCGCCTGGAGGCCGCCCGCGCCGAACTGGGCGAGCGCGAGCGGGAGGCCGCCGAGGCCGATCGGGCCCACCTGGCCGCGGTGCGGGCCGAGGCGGACCGGCGGGAAGGCCTGGCGCGGCTGGCCGGTCAGGTGGAGACCATGCGGGCGCGCGTCGAATCGATCGACGACAGTGTCGCGAGGCTGTCCGAACGCATCGAACAGGCCGCCGCCCGGGCACAGCAGTCCAAGGCCGAATTCGAAACCGTGCAGGGCCGCGTCGGTGAGCTCGACCAGGGTGAGGTGGGGCTCGACGAGCACCACGAGCGGACCGTGGCCGCGCTGCGATCGGCCGACGAACGCGTCGCCGAACTGCAGGCGGCCGAACGCGACGCCGAACGCCGGGTGGCGTCGCTGCGGGCCCGCATCGACGCGCTCTCGATCGGGCTGGAACGCAAGGACGGCGCGGCCTGGCTCACCGAAAACCATCCTGGCGCAGGGCTTTTCGGCCCGATCGCCAAGCAGGTCAAGGTCCGCTCCGGTTACGAGGCGGCGCTGGCCGCGGTGCTGGGTTCGGCGGCCGACGCGCTGGCCGCCGAGAGCCTCGGCGCCGCCCGGTCCGCGGTCGCTGCGCTCAAACAGGCCGACGGCGGGCGCGCGGCGCTGGTGCTCGGCGACTGGCCCGCCGACGATCCCGCGTCGCGTGAGGCGCTGCCCGTCTCCGCGCTGTGGGCGCTGGACTTGATCGACGTGACCGCGCGCCTGCGCGGCGCCATCACGGCGATGCTCTCCGGCGTCGCGGTGGTCGACGACCTGGACCAGGCGCTCGAACTGGTGGCGGCCCGTCCGAGATTGCGCGCGGTCACCCGCGACGGCGACCTGGTGGGTGCCGGCTGGGTCAGCGGCGGCTCCGACCGCAAGCTGTCCACGCTGGAGGTGACGTCGGAAATCGACAAGGCGGGCAACGAGCTGGCCGCCGCCGAATCGCAGGTCGCCCAGCTGACCGCGGCGCTGTCCGGGGCGTTGACCGAACAGGCCGCCCGCCAAGACTCCGCCGAGCAGGCGCTGGCCGCGCTCAACGAATCCGACACTGCGATCTCGGCGATGTACGAGCAGCTCGGCCGGCTCGGGCAGGAAGCCCGCACCGCCGACGACGAGTGGAACAGGTTGCTGCGGCAGCGCGAGGAGCTCGAAGCGGGCCGCGCGCAGACGGTCGAGGAAGTCACGGAGCTGGAAAGCCGGCTCCGCAACGCCCAAGAGACGCAGCACGTGCATGCCGAAGAGCCCAATCACGCAGAGGTCCGGCAGCGGATCGCCGCCGCCGCCGAGGGCGCGCGCAGCGCCGAGGTGGAGGCCCGGCTTTCGGTGCGGACCGCCGAGGAGCGGGCGAACGCCGTGCGCGGGCGCGCGGATTCCCTGCGCCGCGCCGCGGCCGCGGAGCGCGAGGCGCGGCTGCGGGCCCAGCAGGCGCGTGAGGCGCGGCTGCGCGCGGCCGCCGTCGCCGCGGCGGTGGCCGACGCCGGACGGCTGCTGGCCCAGCGCCTGGACGGCGTGGTGCGGGCGGCGTCGAAGATCCGCGACACGCTGGCGGCCGAACGCCAGCAGCGCGCGACGGCGATGGCGGCGGTGCGCGACGAGGTCAACGCGTTGAGCGCCCGGGTCGCCACCCTCACCGACTCGCTGCACCGCGACGAGGTGGCCAACGCTCAGGCGGCGATGCGCATCGAGCAGCTCGAGCAGATGGTGCTCGAGCAGTTCGGCATGGCGCCCGCCGACCTGATCGCCGAGTACGGGCCCGACGTGGCCCTGCCGCCCACCGAACTCGAGATGGCCGAATTCGAGCAGGCCCGCGAACGCGGTGAGCAGGTCGTTGCGCCCGCCCCGATGCCGTACGACCGCGCCACCCAGGAGCGGCGAGCCAAACGCGCCGAGCGGGAGCTCGCCGAGCTGGGCCGGGTCAACCCGCTGGCGCTGGAGGAGTTCGCCGCGCTGGAGGAGCGCTACAACTTCCTGTCCACCCAGCTCGAGGACGTCAAAGCGGCCCGCAAGGACCTGCTGGACGTCGTCGCCGACGTCGACGCCCGCATCCTGCAGGTGTTCAGCGACGCCTTCGTCGACGTCGAACGCGAATTCCGGGAAGTCTTCACCGTGCTGTTCCCCGGAGGCGAGGGCCGGCTGCGGCTCACCGACCCCGGCGACATGCTCACGACCGGGATCGAGGTGGAGGCGCGTCCGCCCGGCAAGAAGATCACCCGGCTCTCGCTGCTCTCCGGTGGCGAGAAGGCGCTGACCGCGGTGGCGATGCTGGTGGCCATCTTCCGCGCCCGACCGTCGCCGTTCTACATCATGGACGAGGTGGAGGCCGCGCTCGACGACACCAACCTGCGCCGGCTGATCAGCCTGTTCGAGCTGCTGCGGGCCAGGTCGCAGCTGATCATCATCACCCACCAGAAGCCGACGATGGAGGTCGCCGACGCGCTGTACGGCGTGACCATGCAGGGCGACGGCATCACCGCGGTCATCTCACAGCGGATGCGCGGACAGCAGGTGGAGCAGCTGGTCTCGCAGTCGTAGCACCCGCGCCGGGGGCTCGCCATCCCGCGGCTGAAACAATGTCAGCGTGTCGCAAGGTCTTTGGATCGCCATCGCGGTCATAGCCATCCTGGTTGTCGTCGCCGCGCTGGTCGCAGGCCTCGTGCGATACCGCCGCCGGCGGATCAGCTTCACCACCAAGCCCGAGCCCGGAGCGATCGACCGGTCAGGCGGCTACACCGCGTCGTCGGGCATCACGTTCAGTCAGACCGCGACAACCGATCTGGGGGCCGACCGGCTCGACACCACCGGCCTGCCCGCGGTGGGCGACGACGCCACCATCCCGCGCGACGCGCCGCGGCGCACCATCTCCGAGGTCGAACTCCCCGAACCGGAGACCCCGGAGACGGTGACCCCGCCGCCACCGGTCGCGCCCCCCGAGCCGCCGGCGGCCTCAGAAGCCCCCGAGGTCCCGGAGGCCCCCGAGGCCCCGGAGATCGAGGCCATCGCGCCGCCCGAAGGCCGGTTGGAGCGGCTGCGGGGCCGGCTGGCGAGGTCGCAGAACGCGCTGGGACGCAGCGTGCTGGGCCTCATCGGCGGCGGCGACCTCGACGAGGACGCCTGGCAGGACGTCGAGGACACCCTGCTGGTCGCCGACCTGGGCCCGGTCGTCACCGAGTCGGTGATGTCGCAGCTGCGCAGCCGCCTGGCCGGCAGCGCCGTGCGCACGGAGGCCGACGCGAAGGCCGTGCTGCGCGACGTGCTGATCCGGGAGCTGCACCCCGAGATGGACCGCTCGATCCGCGCCCTACCGCACGCCGATCACCCGTCGGTGCTGCTGGTCGTCGGTGTCAACGGGACCGGAAAGACGACCACGGTCGGCAAACTGGCGCGGGTGTTGGTGGCCGACGGGCGTCGCGTCGTGCTCGGCGCCGCCGACACCTTCCGCGCCGCCGCCGCCGATCAGCTGCAGACCTGGGCTTCCCGGGTGGGCGCGGAGGTGGTGCGCGGACCCGAGGGCGCCGACCCGGCGTCGGTGGCGTTCGACGCCGTCGACAAGGGCATCGCCACGGGCGCCGACGTGGTGCTCATCGACACCGCCGGGCGGCTGCACACCAAGGTCGGGCTGATGGACGAGCTCGACAAGGTTAAGCGCGTGGTAACACGCCGGGCCGCGGTCGACGAGGTGCTGCTGGTGCTCGACGCCACCATCGGGCAGAACGGGCTGGCCCAGGCGCGGGTGTTCGCCGAGGTCGTCGAGATCACCGGCGCCGTGCTGACCAAGTTGGACGGTACGGCCAAGGGGGGCATCGTATTCCGCGTCCAACAGGAACTCGGCGTGCCCGTGAAACTGGTTGGGCTCGGGGAAGGTCCCGACGACCTGGCGCCGTTCGAGCCGGCCGCCTTCGTCGACGCCCTGCTCGGCTGAAAGCCCTTACACGGCGAGCGCGACGTTAATCCGGGCGAAACACGCTGGCTCCACTGCCGAAACAACCATTGCGCAAGGTTCTGGATCAGGTCACAGGCGTCGCCTGACGGCCATTCATGTCCGACCGGAGGTGAGCGAGTGGCATTCCCGCAATTGGGCCAACCCGATACCGGCGATACCGCCTGGATGTTGGCGAGTTCCGCGCTAGTGCTGTTGATGACGCCGGGTCTTGCGTTCTTCTACGGCGGCATGGTGCGCACCAGAAGCGTGCTCAACATGATCATGATGAGCATCAGCGCGATGGGCGTGGTCACCGTGCTGTGGGTGCTCTACGGCTACTCGATGTCGTTCGGCGACGACCGGGGCGGCGTCGTGGGCAATCCGACCGACTACTGGGGCCTGGCGAAGCTGATCGGCGGCAACGCCGTCAAGGCCGACCCGAGCAAGGGCGTCACGCAGGTCGACATCCCGCTGGCCGGCACCATGCCCGCCACCGTGTTCGTCGCCTTCCAGCTGATGTTCGCGATCATCACCGTCGCGCTGATCTCGGGCGCGGTCGCCGACCGGCTCAAGTTCACCGCGTGGCTGGTGTTCTCCGGGCTGTGGGCGACGTTGGTGTACTTCCCGGTCGCGCACTGGGTGTTCGCCGCCGACGGCTTCGCATCCGAGCATGGCGGGTGGATCAACAACAAGCTGCACGCCATCGACTTCGCCGGTGGGACAGCGGTCCATATCAACTCCGGTGTGGCGGGCCTGGCCCTGGCCATCGTCCTCGGCAAGCGCAAGGGCTGGCCGACGACGCTCTTCCGCCCGCACAACCTGCCGTTCGTGATGCTCGGCGCCGGCCTGCTGTGGTTCGGCTGGTTCGGGTTCAACGCCGGCTCGGCGACCAGCTCCAACGGCTCCGCCGGTGCGACCTTCATGACCACCACCGTCGCCACGGCCACGGCCATGCTCGCGTGGCTGCTGACGGAGCGCATCCGCGACGGGAAGCCCACGACGCTGGGAGCGGCGTCCGGCATCGTCGCGGGGCTGGTGGCGATCACCCCGTCCTGCTCGTCGGTCAACATCCTGGGTGCGATCGTCGTCGGCGCGGTGGCCGGAGTGGTGTGCGCGCTGGCGGTCGGGCTGAAGTTCAAGTTCGGCTTCGACGACTCGCTCGACGTGGTCGGGGTGCACATGATCGGCGGTCTGGCGGGCACGTTGCTGGTCGGCCTGCTCGCCGCGCCGGAATCCACGGCGATCAACGGTGTCGCAGGGGTGTCGAAGGGCTTGTTCTACGGCGGCGGCTGGGCCCAGCTGGAACGGCAGGCGGTCGGCGCCTTCGCGGTACTGTTCTACTCCGGCATCGTCACGCTGATCCTGGCCTTGATCCTCAAGTACACGATCGGGTTGCGTGTCCCTGCCGAAGAAGAATCAACCGGCATCGACGAGTCCGAGCACGCGGAGAGCGCGTACGATTTCGGGACGATCGGTGGGCAAGGGTCCGTTCTCCCGGCGGCGCGGATTCCGGTGGATGACCGCAACGGCCTGGAGGAGGACCGAGTGGGCGACAAGGTGGAGGCAGAGCAGGCATGAAGCTAGTCACCGCAATTGTGAAGCCGTTCACCCTCGATGACGTGAAGACCAGCCTCGAGGACGCGGGCGTCCTGGGCATGACGGTCAGCGAAATTCAGGGGTACGGGCGGCAGAAGGGCCACACCGAGGTGTACCGGGGTGCTGAGTACTCGGTGGATTTCGTGCCGAAGGTGCGAATCGAGGTCGTGGTCGACGATTCCATCGTGGACAAGGTCGTGGACAGCATCGTCCGGGCGGCGCGCACCGGCAAGATCGGTGACGGCAAGGTCTGGGTCACCCCCGTGGAAACCATTGTGCGAGTGCGCACGGGTGAACGCGGAACAGATGCCCTCTGAGGCCAGCCGCGCATTGACGAACCGGGCCGGACGGGCCGGGAGGGTATGACAAACCCACCCGGCCCGTCCGGGTCATCTGGAGCCCAAGCTCAAAGTGCGGGCGGGGCAAGCGATCTGGCTGCCGCCCGGCGCCAGCTGCTGTCAGACGGCCGCGAGCTCGGCGCGGCGGAACTGCGCAAAGCGTGGCTGGATCTGCACGAATCCTGGCTGGTGGCCACGGCCGGTGAGATCGGCATCACCGACGACAGCGGTTTCGCGATCGTCGGCGTGGGCGGTTTGGGCCGCCGCGAGCTGCTGCCGTACTCCGATCTTGACCTGATGCTGTTGCACGACAACAAGTCTGACGATGTGCTGCAGCGGGTCGCCGACGGGCTGTGGTATCCGCTGTGGGACGCCAACGTCCGGCTCGACCACAGTGTGCGCACGGTGTCGGGGGCCCTCGGCGTCGCCAACAGCGACATGGTGGCCGCGCTCGGCATGCTGGACGCCCGGCACATCGCCGGGGACCAGCGGCTGTCGGCCGAACTCATCGACGGGGCGCGACGCCAGTGGCGCAGCGCGATCCGATCCCGCATGGACGAGCTGGTCGCGATGACCTACGAACGCTGGCAACGGTGTTGGCGCATCGCGCAACGGGCCGAGCCGGACCTGAAGTCGGGGCGTGGCGGCCTGCGCGACGTGCAACTGCTCGACGCGCTGGGTGTCGCGCAGCTCATCGACCGCCACGGGATGGGCCATCCCGACGCACCGGGCGGCTCGCTGGACGCCGCGTACCTCACGCTGCTCGACGTCCGCACCGAACTGCACCGGGTGTCCAAGCGCGGACTCGACCAACTGCTGGCGCAGTTCGCCGACGACGTCAGCGCCGCGCTGGGCGTGGGGGACCGATTCGCCTTGTCCCGCATGCTCTCCAGCGTCAGCCGCACCATCGCCTACCACGCCGAGACCGGGCTGCGGACCGCGCAGAACGCGCTGCCCCGGCGCGGCCTCACCGCCCTGGTGCGGCGCCCGAAACGCCGGCCACTGGACGAGGGGGTGGTCGAGTACGACGGCGAGGTGGTCCTCGCCCGCGACGCCCAACCCCAGACCGATGCCGGGTTGGTGCTGCGCGTGGCCGCCGCCTCGGCGGACACGGGCCTGCCGATCGGGGCCGGGACGCTCAAACGGCTGGCCGACAGCGTCCCGGACCTGCCGTCGCCGTGGCCGCGGGAGGCGCTGGACGACCTGCTGGTGGTGCTCCTGGCGGGCCCCACGACCGTGAACACGATCGAGTCGCTGGATCGCACCGGGCTGTGGGGCCGCCTCTTCCCGGAATGGGACGCGGTCCGCGACCTGCCGCCGCGCGACGTCTCGCACAAGTGGACCGTCGACCGTCACATCGTCGAAACCGCCGTCAACGCGGCCCCCCTCACCACGCGGGTGGCGCGCTCGGACCTGCTCGCGCTCGGTGCGCTGCTGCACGACATCGGCAAGGGGCGCGGCACGGACCACTGTGTGCTGGGCGCGGAATTGGTGGTCCCGATCGCCAACAGGCTGGGGTTGTCGGCGCAGGACACCGACACGCTCGCGGGCATGGTCCGCCACCACCTGCTGCTGCCGATCACCGCCACCCGAAGCGACCTCAACGATCCGAAGACCATCGAGTCCGTGGCCGCGGCCCTGCACGGCGACCCGCAACTGCTCGAGCTCCTGCACGCCTTGGCGGAGGCGGACTCGAAGGCGACCGGGCCCGGGGTGTGGAGCGACTGGAAGGCCTCGTTGATCGAGGACCTGGTCCGCCGCTGCCGGCTGGTGATGGCCGGGGAGCCGCTTCCGGAGGCCGAACCCATTGCGCCACATTATGTTTCGCTGGCCGCCGACCGCGGGGTGCACGTGGAGATCAAACCCGGCGACCGCGAGCGCCTGACCGCGGTGATGCTCGCGCCGAACCAGCGGGGGCTGGTGTCGAAAGCCGCTGCGGTGCTGGCGTTGAACTCGTTGCGCATTCATTCGGCTTTGGCCAACATCCACGAGGGCGTCGCGATCGTCGAGTTCGTCGTGTCGCCGGTGTTCGGCTCCCCGCCCGAATCAGGCCTGCTGCGTCAGCAATTCAACGGCGCCCTGGCCGGCGACCTCGACGTCCTGGACACGCTCGAGAGGAAAGACAGCGACGCTGTCAGCGCCGCAACCGCGCGGGCCGGCGAGATTCAGGCCGGGGTGCCCGTCACCCGGTCGACCGCTCCGCCGCGCATCCTGTGGCTGGACACGGCGACGGCCGGCCAGTTGATCTTCGAGGTCCGCGCCATGGACCGCCTGGGTCTGCTCGCGCTGCTGACGAGTGCGCTGGAACGTGCCGACGCCGACATCGCGTGGGCCAAGGTCAACACGTTCGGCTCGACCGCGGCCGACGTCTTCTGCGTGACCGTGCCGGCGCATGCCGAGCACCGGGCGCGGGCCGCGATCGAGCAGAACCTGCTGGCCGTGTTGGGCGGCCCGGCGGTCGAAGTGCTGGAGGAGCCCGTCGGCGACTAGTCGGCTCGGGAGTGCTCGACGTTGAGCTGTCGCAACGCCTCGATGCGGGCCTGGATCTGCTCGCGGGTGGCGGCGGCGATCGGCGGCCCTCCGCAGCGACGGCGAAGCTCGCTGTGGATCCAGCCGTGCGGCTTGCCGGTGCGGTGGTGGGTGGCCGACACGAGGGTGTTGAGCTCGCGGCGCAGCTCGCGCAGCTGGCCGTGCATCGATGGCGGCGCCGACACCGGGGTCGGCACCCCCTGCGCGGCCCGTCGCTGCAGCTGCTCGTCCTGGCGGCGGTGCAGCAGCGCCCGCATCTGTTCGGCATCGAGAAGGCCCGGGATGCCGAGGTAGTCGGCCTCTTCGTCGCTTCCGGCGGGGGCCGCGGTGCCGAACGACGACCCGTCGAAGATGACCTGATCCAGCTCCGCGTCGGCGCCCAGCGACGTGAATCCGTTGTCGACCTCGGTCTTCTCGGTTTGCGTCCGGACGGCGGGGTCACCGTCGAGGGGATCCTCGTCCGGGCGGTGCGGCTCCCCGAGCACGTGGTTGCGCTGGGCCTCCAGCTCACTGGCGAGCTGCAGCAGGTTGGGCACCGACGGCAGGAAGATGCTCGCGGTCTCGCCGGGCCGGCGCGACCGCACGAACCGGCCGATGGCCTGCGCGAAGAACAGGGGAGTCGAGGCGCTGGTGGCGTAGATGCCGACGGCGAGCCGGGGCACGTCGACGCCTTCGGAGACCATGCGCACCGCGACCAGCCACCGGCTGGTGCTCGCGGCGAATTCGCTGATGCGCTCGGACGATCCGGGATCGTCGGACAGCACCACCGTCGGCGCCTCGCCGGTCAGCGTGGTCAACAGGGCGGCGTAGGCGCGGGCCGCGGTGCGGTCGGAGGCGATGATCATGCCGCCGGCGTCCGGCACGTGCGCGCGCTTCTGGCGCAGCCGCTGATCGGCGGCCGCGATCACCGCGGGCATCCATTCGCCGGCGGGGTCGAGCGCGGTGCGCCATGCCCGCGCCGTCTGCTCGCTGGTCAGCGGCTCGCCCAGCCGCGCGGCGTGTTCCTCGCCGGCGCTGTCCCGCCAGCGCGCCTCCCCCGAGTAGGCCAGG
>NZ_LZJM01000079.1:0-24064 GCF_001667665.1 Mycobacterium sp. E342 | reverse complement strand
GGTTGCTGGCCGCCCGGGTCGGCGCGTGGCACGGGCGGCTGCTGGCGGCCGGCGCATACGTCGCGGCGGTCGCGGTGGTGATGGTGCTGCTCCCGAGCGTCGACGAGACACCCGAACCGCTGCGCGACACATCGGGGGCAATCGTCTATCCGGGCTTTCCTGCCGGCGTCCTGTACGAGTTCAGGCTGTTGGCACTGGCCGCGCAGCTGGTGTTGTGGGTGACCATCGGCGTGGTGTTCGCGACGCTCGCCGGGCGACTGCTCGGGGAGCGCACCGGGAGCGGCCGGGCGGCGAGCATCGCCGGGTGACGGAGGTCGTCCGGCTAACGCTGGTGGCGCACGCGATGACCGACGCGATGGCCGCCGCGCGTTTCCCCGGTGATGAACCCCTCAACGACGTCGGGCGTCGCCAGGCCGAAGCCGCCGGTTCTGACTTCCGCTGCGGTGCATGCCATTTCACCGGGCCCGAGGGACGCGCCCGGCAAACGGCGGACTTGCTGGGATTGGACGCCACCGTGGATCCGCGGCTGGCCGACCTGAATTGCGGCCCCTGGCAGGGCAAGAGGCTACAGGACGTGCCGTGCGGCGACCTGATGGTCTGGCTGACCGATCCGGCCCGCGCTCCGCATGGCGGCGAGTCGATCGCCGACCTTATCCAGCGGGTGGACCGATGGCTGAACTCGTTGACCGAGAACGCGGCGGCCACCGTCGCGGTGACGCACCCCGCGGTGATCCGGGCGGCGATCCTGCTGGCGCTCGACGCCCCCGCGAAATCGTTCTGGCGGATGGACATTGCGCCGGTCAGCCGCACCGCGCTGCATTACCGCGGCGGCTGTTGGACGCTCCGCCGGTAGTCGCCATCAGCGGCGCGGCGAATCGGCTATTCGTGGACGCCGTCGACGATGCGGATGCCGGTGATGATCTCCGGTTGGATCGCGATCATGGTGTCCATGGTCATGTTCACCCACGGGTGGAGAAGTTGTTCGTAGCGCGCGAGTTGCTCGGGGTCGGTGATCGTGGTCGCCCACCCGGTGACCGCCACGCTCCAGCCCGCCCGCCGCTCGGCGTCGAGGCGGTCGACTTCATAGGCCATCACCACACCGGCGTTGGCACCCGATCGCACCACGGTGGAAACCTTGGCCGCCAGGCGGGTGCGAACGATGATCCGTCCGTCGTCGAGGAGATGATTGACCAGGCGGATCGTGGGCAAGGCCTTGTCGTTGAACACCACCCGCCCATGGTCGACGCTGGCCAGCAGCCGCATCGCCTCGAATTCATCGAGTTGGATCACCTCGCGGCGTGGTGCCAGCGCTGCCGAGTCCCCGGTCACCGTGTGCCACCGCACGCGTCTGTGCGGTCGAAAACGTCGTGAGACGCAGCCACTTTCAGTTGCCGCCGATCGTGGCGCATCTGCACAGACAACCGCCCCACCTCTTTTCCGTTCGGACCTCGACTCTGGCAAGTTCTGCAGTCTCGTCGGGCGGCACACTCGTCGGAAGGGCCAAAAGTCCCAGCTGGCCTGTGGTGTGCGTCACAACGCGCACGCGATGGGCGTCGGGCGCTGTTGCTGTTACGGCTATCGCGGCGCGATGAGCGCGAAGGCCTGCTTGGCGACCTGCAGCATCCACCCGGTCACGGTCGGCCCGTGGTCTCGCGGCCAGTTGAGCTGGAAGCTCACCACGTACGGCTGCTGCGTCTTGTCGACGGCGTACCAGCTGAAGGTCAGATCACCCGGCAGGCCACCGGCTTTCGCGCCGATGTACGGCCAGACGTTGCGGTCCAGCTGGATGCCCGACACCGCGGAGAGGATCTGCTTGACCGGTGCGGCCCTGCCCACGGCGTCGGCCTGCAGGGCCGTATGGATCCGGCAGATGTCCTCGGCGTTGCCATACCACTCCGCGCCATACGACGATGCCGGGGTGTGGGCGCGCGTCGGATCCGGTTCGTAGGGGGTTTCATTCGCCTGCGCCAGCAGTCGGGCCCGCACTTGCGGGGACCCGTGCTGCCACTGCTCGCGCAGATCTGGCTTGCCCCAGCCCACCGAGAACAGCTCGTACATCGTCGGGAACGGCGTCATGCTGGCCGGGTCATGGTGACCGGCGGTGGCGAGCGCCTCCTCGATGGCGTGCGTGCCCAGCCGTCCGATCAGCAGATCGGTCGCCATGTTGTCGCTCGTCGCGATCATCTTCTCGGCGGCCGTCCGAACCGAAACCTGCGCTCCCGCAGGCAAAGCCAAACCGGACGAGCCCACCGCCCGGCTCTTGTCGGTGACGGTCAGCTGATCATCCCAGGAGACCGTGCCGGCCTGGATGGCGCCCGCCACGGCGTGCAGCACGTACAACTTGAAAATCGATGCCAGCGGCAAAGATTGACCGGTGTTGGTGCCCGCGACCGGGTCACAGTGCCCGTTGTCCACCTTGGCGACCTGGTAGGAGTAGCGGGCGCCGGTCTTGCTCAACACCGCGTCGATGTCGTGCCACGAGTTGATCTTCGGCGCCTGCGTCTCGAGCTCGAACCGGTCGACCCAGCCACCGTCGTCGGTGTGGATGCGGATGTCTTGGCGCGCACCGTAGGACGACGTCAGGTGCAGGGTCGCCACGCTGGCGCCCAGATCCACGCCGTCGAGGGCGAACGGACGGTCCCACCACAGTGCCTCCATGGTGGTCTCCACCGGCTTGACCATGTCCGGCGCGGCCAGGGTGCCGACGCCGACCGGGCCGATGGGCCAGTCGGAGTTGAGCATGTCCAGCGTCTGCTGGGCCCGAATGCCCGGTGGGGTGCGGACGTCGATCTGGCGGCCGGGATTGGCCGCGTTCGCCTGGGGGGAGTGAGAGGGCGCGCAACCGGGCGCGAACGTCACTGCCAAGGCGGCGGCGGCACTCAACGCCACCGCGCGGCGCCGGGCCGAGAACCCGCTAGCCAGCCTGCTTGCTGCCGGCAACGTCCATCACAACCTCGAATTCCAGCAGCGATGCCCCGGTCGCCACCGGGTTCGCCCGTTCACCGGCGTGGGCCGCGATGGCAGGCCCCTGCGCCCAAGCCTGAAACGCCTCCTCGGACTCCCACTGCGTCACGACGAAGTAGCGGTTCTCGCCCTTGATCGGGCGGAGCAGCTGAAACCCGAGGAAGCCGGGCTGGTTGTCGACCGCGTGCGCCCGGTGTGCGAACCGCTTCTCCAGCTCGGGGCCGGCGTCGGCGGGTACCTCGATTGCGTTGATCTTCACCACTGGCGGCATGCCGCTAGGCTACCCTCTCGCCCCGCCTGTCCGACCGCAGGGCGGGGGACGCAGGATGGTGACATGCCCGGTGATCTGCTGTCTTGCCGCGGGGGGCAAGGCGAGCCGTTGGTGCTGGTGCATGGCCTGATGGGGCGCGGCACCACGTGGTCACGGCAATTGCCGTGGCTGACTCGCCTGGGTGCGGTGTACACCTACGACGCCCTGTGGCATCGGGGTCGTGACGTCGACGACCCGCACCCGATCAGCACCGAACGGTTCGTCGCCGACCTGGCCGATGCCGTGAGCGCGCTCCAGACGCCGGTCAGGCTTCTCGGCCATTCGATGGGCGCCCTGCACTCGTGGTGTCTGGCCGCGCAGCATCCCGAACTGGTGTCCGCGCTGGTGCTCGAGGACATGGCCCCGGACTTTCGCGGCCGCACCACCGGTCCGTGGGAGCCGTGGCTGCACGCGCTGCCGGTCGAGTTCGACTGCGCGGAGCGGGTGATCGAGGAGTTCGGACCCGTCGCGGGGCGCTACTTCCTGGAGGCCTTCGACCGGACCGCCACGGGGTGGCGCCTGCACGGTCACCCCGCCCGGTGGATCGAGATCGCCGCCGAATGGGGCACCCGCGACTTCTGGCAGCAATGGCGGGCGGTGCGCGCCCCGGCGCTGCTCATCGAGGCGGGCAATTCGGTCACACCGCCGGGGCAGATGCGGGAGATGGCCACAATCCATTCTGGCGCAACGTATTTGCATGTCGAGGACGCCGGTCACCTGATCCACGACGAAGCGCCGCGGGCGTACCGCGAGGCGGTCGAGTCGTTCTTGACGGCGTTGCCCGCGCGCGACTGAACACCGCCCGTCGTCACCGCTCGGTGTGAACCCGTCAGCACAATATGATAAATTCTTCAATCGTTCAAACGTAGGAAGTCTGTAGTCTTCAGGAGCAGGATCGTGACGGAGCCGCTGTACAAGCTCAAGGCGGAGTTCTTCAAGACCCTGGGGCATCCAGCGCGGATCCGGATCCTGGAGCTGCTGGTGACGGGCGACAAGTCCGTCGCCGAATTGCTGCCGGAGGTCGGGATCGAAGCCTCGAACCTGTCCCAGCAGCTCGGTGTCATGCGCCGGGCCGGTGTGGTCGACGCGCTGCGGGACGGCAACACGATGATCTATTCGATCGCCTCACCGGACATCGCCGAACTGTTGATGGTGGCGCGCAAGGTGCTCACCGGCGTGCTCAGCGACCGCGTGGCGATGCTGGAGGGCCTGCGGTCCGGCGGTGCGGAGTAGTGCGCATGGGTTGGGTCAGCAAAGCCTTGAAGGTCGGCCGGATCGCCGAACCCGCACCGCCCGCCCCGGAGCCGGCGACCAATCCGCCTGCCGGAGTGCGCGGTTCGCTCCAGATCCGGCACGTCGACGCGGGGTCCTGCAACGGGTGCGAGGTGGAGATCTCGGGCGCGTTCGGGCCGGTCTATGACGCCGAGCGGTTCGGCGCCCGCTTGGTGGCATCGCCGCGGCACGCGGACGCGCTGCTGGTGACCGGCGTCGTCACGCACAACATGGCCGGCCCGTTGCGGGCCACGATCGAAGCCACCCCGCTGCCCCGTCGGGTGATCGCGTGTGGGGACTGCGCCATCAACCGAGGGGTCTTCGCCGGCGCCTATGGCGTGGCGGGCGCGGTCGGCGAGCTGGTGCAGGTGGACATGGAAATCCCGGGCTGCCCGCCGTCGCCGAGCGAGATCGTCGCGGCTCTGCGGGCGGTGACCGGCAAGTGACCGCGGTGTTGGCCACCCGCGCGGTGCCCGCCCCAGACGTGTTGCGCCGCAACGGCTCCGCGCCCGTCTGCGCGGGCGCGCTGACCGCGCTGTTGGGTGTCGGCGGGGTGTGGGCCGGCGCGCTGGGAATGTTCGGTCCGGTGCGCGCCGTCCGCATCGGGTGGTTGCTTCCGTTGTCGGGCGTCGAGCTGAGCCTCGATCCGCTTGGCGGATTCTTCATGGCGCTCACCGGGGCGGTCGCAATCGTGGCCGGGCTGTACACGATCGGGTATGCCCGGCACGAGCAGCTGAGGCCGGTCACCCTGGCGGTGCTGCCGGCGTTTGTCGCGGCGATGCTGCTGGTGCCGGCGGCGGCGTCGGTCACCACCTTCCTGCTGGTGTGGGAGTTGATGGCGGTCGCGTCGTTGGTGTTGGTGCTCGCCCATCACACCCGGCCGGAGGTCCGCTCCGCTGCGTTGGTGTACGCGGTGATGACCCAGTTGGGCTTTGTGGCGATCCTCGTCGGCCTGATGGTGTTGTCGGCTGCCGGCGGGGCGGACCGGTTCGCCGACTTGCACCGGATACCCCAGGGCGCGTGCGCCGCGGTGTTCCTGTTGACGCTGGCGGGCTTCGGATCGAAGGCGGGGCTGGTGCCGCTGCACGCGTGGCTGCCGCGCGCCCACCCGGAGGCGCCGAGCCCGGTGTCGGCGCTGATGAGCGCGGCGATGGTCAACCTCGGCGTCTACGGCATCTGCCGCGTCGATCTGCAACTGCTCGGCCCGGGTCCGCGCTGGTGGGGACTGACCATGATGGTCGTCGGCGGGTTGTCGGCCCTCTACGGGGTGGTGCAGGCGTCGGTGGCCACCGATCTCAAACGGCTGCTGGCCTATTCGACGACCGAGAACCTCGGGTTGATCACGCTGGCGCTGGGCGGCGCCACGCTGTTCGCGTCCGCGGGCGCGAACGGCCCGGCGACGATCGCGGTGGCCGCGGCCATGCTGCACCTCGTCGCCCACGCGGCGTTCAAGAGCCTCGGATTCCTCGCGGCGGGATCGGTGTTGGCCGCGACCGGGCTGCGCGACCTGGACGGGCTGGGCGGCCTGGCCCGCCGCATGCCGGCGACCACGATCCTGTTCGGGGTGGCCGCGCTCGGGGCGTCCGGATTGCCGCTGGGCGCCGGGTTCGTCAGCGAGTGGCTGCTGCTGCAGTCGCTGATCCACACGGCGCGAGAGCATTCCGCCGTCCTGGCGTTGACCACGCCGCTGGCGGTCGGCGCGGTGGCGCTCACCACGGGCCTGGGCGTGGCGGCGATGGTCAAGGCGTTCGGGATCGGATTCTTGGCGCGGCCGCGCTCGGAGCGGGCCGATCAGGCTCGGGAGTCGCCGGGCACCATGCTGGCCGGGATGGGGATCGCGGCGGCGGCCTGTCTGGTGCTGGCGGTGGCACCCTCGGCCGTCGGCCCCGCGCTGGGCCGGGCGATCGCGGCGCTCCCGGCGGCCCGGACGGTGCAATTCAGCGGTATCGGCGCTGTGGTGCGGCTGCCCGGCCTACCGGGCTCGATCGCACCCGGGGTGATCGTGGCCGGCGTCGTGCTGGCCGCGCTGATCGCGGCCGTGCTGGCCCGTTGGCGGTCCGGCCGTCGCCCGGCACCCGCCACACTGCCGCTATGGGCTTGCGGCGCAAACGATCTCACGTCGCGAATGCAGTACACCGCCACGTCGTTCGCCGAGCCGCTGCAAAGAATCTTCGACGACGTACTGCGCCCCGACACCGACGTCGAAGTCACCCACACCGCCGAGTCGCGTTATCTGGCCGACAAGATCACCTACCGGACCAGAATCGCCGACGCGATCGAGGAACGCTTATACCCGCCGGTGATCCGCGTGGTCGCGGCCGCGGCCGGATTGGTGCGCCGCGCCCACCCGGGAAGCGTGCACCTGTACCTGGCCTACGGCGCGCTCGGCGTGCTGATCGTCCTGGTGGTCGCCCGATGAACGCCCTGTCCTACGCCGCGGGTGCGGCCCAGATCGGCGGCGTGATGGCCGGCGCGCCGCTGGTGATCGGGCTGACCCGGCAGGTCCGCGCCCGCTGGGAAGGCCGCGTCGGTGGCGGCGTCCTGCAGCCGTGGCGCGACATCGTCAAACAGCTTGGCAAACAACGGATCACCCCAAGCGGCACGACGCTGGTGTTCGCGGCCGCACCCGCGATCGTCGCCGGGACCACACTACTGATCGCCGCGATCGCGCCGCTGGTCGCCACCGGATCGCCGCTGGACGCCAGCGCCGACCTGTTCGCCGTGGTCGGACTGCTGTTCGTCGGGACCGTCGCGCTGACCCTGGCCGGCATCGACACCGGCACCTCGTTCGGCGGCATGGGCGCCAGCCGCGAGATCACCATCGCCGCACTCGTAGAACCCACCATCTTGCTGGCGGTCTTCGCCCTGTCCATGCCGGCGGGATCGGCGAATCTCGGTGCGCTGGTGGCCCATACGGTCGCCCATCCCGGGCAGGTGGTGTCGCTGGCCGCGGTGCTGGCGTTCACCGCGCTGGTGATCGTGATCGTCGCCGAGACCGGACGGCTGCCGGTGGACAACCCGGCCACCCATCTCGAGCTGACGATGGTCCACGAGGCGATGATCCTCGAATACGCGGGTCCGCGGCTGGCCCTGGTCGAGTGGGCGGCCGGGATGCGACTCACCGTGCTGCTGGCGCTGCTGGCAAACCTTTTCGTGCCGTGGGGCATTGCCGGCGGCCGGCCCGGCGCCGTGGACATCGTCGTCGGCATCGCGGCGGTGGCGGTCAAGGTCGCGGTGCTGGCGGGACTGTTGGCCACCGTCGAGGTGTTCGTCGCCAAGCTGCGGCTGTTCCGGGTGCCCGAGTTGCTGGCCGGTTCGTTCCTGTTGGCGTTGCTCGCGGTCGTCGCCGCCAACTTCTTCGTGGTGCCGGCATGACGTACGGCACGTTCTCGGTACTGGTCGACCTCGCCGCCGGCGGTCTGCTGCTGGCCGCGGTGCTGATCGTGTGGCGCCGCGACCTGGCCGCCATCATCCGGCTGCTGGCGTGGCAGGGCGCCGCCCTGGCGGCCATCCCGGTGCTGCGCGGGGTGTACGACCACGACCGCGCGCTCGTCGGCGTCGGCGTCGCCGTGCTCATCCTGCGGGTTGCGGTCCTGCCGCGGCTGCTGGCCCGCGCCGGCAGCGCCGAAACGCGATTGCGCCGGGAAGCCACCCCACTGGTGAACACCGCGACGTCGCTGCTCATCACCGCCGCGCTGACGCTGGCCGCGTTCGCCGCCACCGGACCCCTGGTGAACCTGCAGCCCGCCGCCACGACCACCGCGGTGCCGGCCGCGACCGCGGTGGTACTCATCGCCCTGCTCGTGATGGTCACGCGGCGGCACGCAGTGTCGCAGGCGGCGGGATTCCTCATGCTGGACAACGGGATCGCCGCCACCGCGTTCCTGCTCACCGCCGGAGTTCCGCTGATCGTCGAACTCGGCGCTTCGTTGGACGTGTTGTTCGCCGTCATCGTGATCGGCGTGCTGACGGGCCGGCTGTCGCATGCCTTCGGCGGTGCCGACCTGGACGCGCTGCAAGAGCTGCACGACTGATGACCGGTTTACTGCTCGCCGCCATCCTCACCCCGGTCGGTGCCGCGGTGGCCGTTCTCGTCGCCGGATGGCGCCGGGCGACCGCGACGCTGATCGTCGGATCGGCGGTGACGGTGCTCGCGTGCGGCGCGGCGCTCGCGTTCGATGTCGGATCCGGCACCCGGTTGGCGATGGGCGGGCTGCTGCGGGTCGACGCGCTCACGGCCACGATGCTGATCGTCATCGGAATCGTTGCCACCCTGGCCACCTGGGCCAGCATCGGCTACCTCGACGCCGAACTCGCCCACGACCACACCGATTCGCGCGGGGCCCGGGTGTACGGGGCCCTGACGGCGGGCTTCCTGGCCGCGATGGTTGTCGCCGTGTGCGCCAACAACATCGGCGTGATCTGGATCGCGATCGAGGCCACCACGGTGATCACCGCCTTCCTGGTCGGACACCGCCGCACCCGAAGCGCGCTCGAAGCGACCTGGAAGTACGTCGTGATCTGCTCGGTCGGCATCGCCGTCGCCTTCCTGGGCACCGTGCTGGTCTACTACGCCGCCGAGCATGCCGGCGCGCCGGCCGCCGCCGCCCTGAACCTCGACGTGCTGGCGGCGCACGCCGGCGGGCTCGACCGCGACATCGCCCGCCTGGCGGGCGGATTGCTGCTCATCGGCTACGGCGCCAAGGCCGGGTTGTTCCCGTTCCACACCTGGTTGGCCGACGCCCACAGCCAAGCCCCGGCGCCGGTTTCGGCGCTGATGAGCGGGGTGCTGCTGTCGGTGGCCTTCTCGGTGTTGATTCGCCTCAAGCCGGTCATCGCAGGCGCCACCGGGCCCACCTTCATGCGGTCGGGCCTGCTGGTGATCGGGCTGGCGACGCTGGTGGTCGCCGCGCTGATGCTGACGGTGACACCCGACATCAAACGCATGCTGGCCTATTCGTCCATGGAGAACATGGGCCTGATCGCAATCGCCGCGGCGGCCGGCACCTCGCTGGCCATCGCCGCGCTGCTGCTGCACGTCCTCGCTCACGGGATAGGAAAAACGGTGCTCTTCCTGGCGAGCGGCCAGCTGCAGGCCGCTCACGACTCGACCAAGATCGCCGACATCACCGCCGTGCTGAGGCGTTCGCGCCTGATCGGTGTGTCGCTGGCCGTCGGGGTGGTGGTCCTGCTCGGCCTGCCGCCGTTCGCGATGTTCGCCAGCGAGCTGGCCATCGCCCGTTCCCTCGCCGACGCCCGGCTCGCCTGGGCCCTCGCCGCCGGCATGCTGCTGGTCGCGATCGCCTTCGCCGCGCTGGCCCGCAACGCGGGCCGGATCCTGCTGGGCGCCCCGGTCGCCGCGCCACGGATCACGGTCCCGCGAACGGTGGCGGCCGCCCTGGTCCTCGGCATCGCCGCATCGATCGCCCTCGGTGTCACCGCCGGCCCGCTCACCGACCTGTTCACCATCGCGGCCGGCGAGGTCGGGGGACCGCGGTGAGGCCGCAATGGCAGCGCCACCGGCTGACCCAGGACCGGCTGGCGGATACGGCTGAGGACCTGCTGGGCAAGGGGTTTCGGCTGGGCCTGGTGGCCGCGCACGACGACGGTGCCGGCTTCCGCGTCGTCTACCTGTTCCTGGCCGGGTGGCCGGATCGTCGTGTCGAGCTGGAATGCGTTGTGCCGAAGGATGATCCGGCGATTAGATCGCTGGCCTACATGTCGTTCGCCGCCAGTCGCTTCGAGCGGGAAATGGCCGACCTGTACGGCATCCGGTGCGTCGGGCATCCCAAGGCGCGCCGCCTGGTCCGGCACGCCCACTGGCCCGAAGAGTGGTACCCGATGCGCGGCGACGCGCCACCCGCCCCCGAATTCGATGGCGCGGGCCGGTTTCCGTTTGTCACCGTCGAGGGGCCCGGGGTATACGAAATCCCGGTGGGCCCCGTGCACGCCGGGCTGATCGAACCCGGCCATTTCCGGTTCTCCGTCGCCGGCGAAACCGTGCTGCGGCTCAAGGCCCGACTGTGGTTTGTCCACCGGGGCATGGAGAAGCTCTTTCAGGGCCGGCCCGCCGGCGGCGCGGTCGACCTGGCCGAACGCGTCAGCGGCGACACTTCCGTCGGGCACGCGCTCGCCCACTGTCTGGCCGTCGAGGACGCGCTCGGGATGGAACTTCCCGACGAGGTGCACCGGTTGCGGGCGCTGTTGGTCGAACTCGAACGGCTCTACAACCACGCCGCCGATTTGGGTGCACTGGCCAATGACGTCGGTTTTTCGCTTGCGAACGCGCACGCGCAACGCATTCGCGAAGATTTGTTGCGGCTCAACGCCACAGTGACCGGGCATCGGCTGCTGCGCGGCGCCGTCCGCCCGGGCGCCGTCACGCTGCGGGCGCTGCCCGATGTCGCCGCGCTGCGGCGGATCGCCGACGACCTGGCCGAGATCGCCGAACTGACGCTCGGCAACACCGTGGTGTACGACCGGTTCGCCGGGACCGCCGCCCTGCACCCAGACGACGCGCGCGCCCTCGGCTGCCTGGGCTACGTCGCGCGGGCGAGCGGCATGCGCACGGACGCCCGGGTCGAACACCCCACCGTCGCGCTACCCGTCACCGAGATCGGCGCCGCCGCGGGTGACGTGCTGGCCCGCTACACGGTGCGGCGCGACGAATTCTCCGCGTCCACCGAACTGGCCTGTCACCTGACCGAATCACACTGCGGGCCAATCGCATACGACGTCATGGCGCCATCGCCGGGGATGACTCGCAGCGGCATCGGCATCGTCGAGGGCTGGCGCGGGACCATCGTGCACCGCGTCGAGACCGACGCCGCCGGCCGGATCACCCGCGCGAAGATCGTCGACCCGTCGTGGTTCAACTGGCCGGCGCTGCCGGTCGCGATGGCCGACACGATCGTCCCCGACTTCCCGCTGGCCAACAAGAGCTTCAACCAGTCCTACGCCGGCAACGATCTCTGACGAGCTTTGACCCCCGGCTAGGCTTCGCCGAGCAACGCGAAACGGCCGTCGGCCGTCCGGGTCACCAGGCCGTCGGCCAGCAGCGAATCCAGTGCCCGGTCGCGCTGGGTGGCATCAGTCAGCCACGCCAGGTCGAGCTCCGCCCGGGTGACCGGGGAATCGTTGGCGCGCAACACATCCAGCAACCTGCCGCGGACCTGACGGTCGGTTCCGGCGTAGGTCTGCACCCGCCGCGCCGGCCCCTGCGCCGGGGCGTAGCCGGCGTCCCGCCACGCGCACCGGCTGAGCGGGCACAACCCACACCGCGGCGCCCGTGCCGTGCACACCGTGGCGCCCAGCTCCATCAGGGCCACCGAAAACCGCGGCGCCGCATCGTCGACCGGTAACAGCGCGTCGACATCGGCGTGGTCGCGGGTCGCGGACGGGTTTCCGGCATCGGCCCGCCCGTGCACGGCCCGGGCGACGACCCGGCGCACGTTGGTGTCCACCACCGGAACCCGTTGGCGGTAGGCGAAACAGGCGACGGCGCGCGCGGTGTAGCTGCCGATGCCGGGCAGGGTCAGCAGGGCGTCGACGTCGGCGGGAACCACGTCGCCGTGCTCCCGGGCGATGACGGTCGCGCACTCGTGCAAGCGCTTGGCGCGCCTCGGATAACCCAGCTTGCCCCACGCGCGCAGCACGTCGGCGGCGCTGGCCGCCGCGGTCGCCGACGGGGTGGGCCAGCGCGACACCCAGTCCGACCAGATCGGCAGCACCCGCGAAACCGGTGTCTGCTGCAGCATGAATTCGCTGACCAGGATCTGCCACGCGCTGACGCCGGGCTCCCGCCAAGGCAGGTCGCGGCGGGCTCGTTCGTACCAGTCGAGCAACTCGTCGGCCGAAATATTTGGCCGCCCGTTTACCGGCGGATGCGGCATGATGTCAGCCATGCCTAACACCAGTCCGTTAACCGCGTGGAAAGCACTCAAAGAGGGTAACGAGCGATTCGTCGCCGGGAAGCCGCAGCATCCCAGCCAGAGTGTCGAACACCGGGCCAGCCTGGCCGGTGGACAGAAGCCCACCGCGGTGGTGTTCGGCTGCGCGGACAGCCGGGTGGCGGCCGAGCTCATCTTCGACCAGGGTCTGGGCGACATGTTCGTGGTGCGCACCGCCGGACAGGCCATCGACTCGGCGGTGCTGGGCTCCATCGAGTTCGCCGTGACGGTGCTCGATGTGCCGCTCATCGTCGTCCTGGGCCACGACAGCTGCGGTGCCGTCAAGGCCGCCCTGGGCGCCATCAACGATGGTGCGATACCGGGCGGTTTCGTGCGCGACGTGGTGGAGCGGGTCGCGCCCTCGATCCTGATGGGCCGCCGCGAGGGCCTGAGCCGCGTCGACGAGTTCGAGGAACGGCACGTGCGCGAGACGATCGCCCAGCTGGTGTCGCGTTCGTCGGCGATCGCCGACCGGATTGCCGAGAAGACCCTGGCGATCGCCGGCGCCACCTACCACCTGGCCGACGGGCGGGCGGCGCTGGTCGACCACGTCGGCGACATCGGCGAATAGCGGGGGAGTAAGCCGCTTTCTCGGCCCGTCACTAACACGACGGTCAGCCAGCAAACCCCGCGACACGCCGGGGCGGGTCAGCCAACTCAGCGTGACCTGGGCCTACGCTGCAAACGTGCTGGATCTGGAACCACGTGGCCCGCTACCCACGGAGATCTATTGGCGGCGCCGTGGCCTGGCCGTGGGCGTCGCGGTCGTCGTCGTCGGGATCGTGGTCGCCGCGGTCATCGCCTTCATGGGACACAACTCGGGCGCCAAGCCCGCCAGTGTCGACAAGCCCAATTCCGCTCAGAGCAAGCCCGGTTCGCCCGCCCCGCAGGCGCCTCCGCCGGCGGCCCCAGGGGAGCAGCCCAACCCGGCCGTCCCGCAGCAGGGGCAGAACCCCGAGATGCCCACCCCCACCGCCGCGGTGCAGCCGCCGCCGGTGCTGAAAGAGGGCGACGACTGCCCCGATTCGACGCTGGCCGTCAAGGGCCTGACCAACGCGCCCCAATACTTCATCGGTGATCAGCCGAAGTTCACCATGGTCGTCACCAACATCGGCCTGGTGTCGTGCAAGCGCGACGTGGGCGCCGCGGTACTGGCGGCGTACGTGTACTCGCTGGACAACAAGCGGCTGTGGTCCAACCTGGACTGCGCGCCGTCCAACGAGACGCTGATCAAGACCTTCACCCCGGGCGAACAGGTGACGACCGCGGTGACGTGGACGGGGATGGGGTCGGCGCCGCACTGCCCGCTGCCGCGGCCGGCGATCGGCCCGGGCACCTACAACCTCGTGGTGCAGCTGGGCAACCTGCGTTCGCAGCCGGTTCCGTTCATCATGAACCAGCCGCCCCCGCCGCCGGGCCCGGTGCCCGGACCGGGGCAGCCGGCCGCCGCGCCGCCGCCCGAGGCCCCGCCCGCCCCGGTTCCCGCGGGCTAACTCAGCGGGTCGGCGATAGTCGACTCCGCGAGCTGCGACAGCCCCTCCCGCACGTGGCGGGCCCACATCGCGCCGATGCCCTCCACCGATTGCAGGTCGCCCGCGCTGGCCGCCAGCAGGCCCTGCAGCGTCCCGAACGACCGGACCAACAGGTCGGAGTGGGCGAACTGCAGCCGCGGAATGCTGGCCAGCGCGCGGTAGCCGCGCGGGCTGACCGCCGAGTCCTGCGCCTCCGCCGTCGTCGGGTAGCCGAAAACCTTTGCCAGGGCGGTGAGTTCGAGCAGGTCGGTGTCCGAGAGGGCGTCGAGCTCGTCGAGGGTCGCGGTCATCTGCGCTTTGGACAGCGGCTCGGGGCTGGCGTGATAGTCGCGCACGGTTAGCTCCCGCGCGATGTCGTTACCGCCCAGCAGCTCGTCGAGCTGCAGCCGCAGCTGGCGCCCGTCGGTGCCCAGCTCGACGACGTCGTCGTCGATCACCAGGCCGATGCGCCGGACCAGCTCCAGCCGCTGCACCACCGTCATCACGTCGCGCAGCGTGACGAAGTCCTCGATCTCGGCAAGAGACAGTTGCCTGCTGACCTCATCGAGCCTGGTCTTGTACCGCTCCAAAGTCGCGATCGCCTGGTTGGCCCGCGACAGGATGGTCGCCGAATCGGCCACCACGTGGCGTTCGCCGCCAACGTAGACGGTCACGATGTTCATCGAGTGGCTCACCGAGATCACCGGGTAACCGGTCTGGATCGCCGCCCGTTCCGCCGAGCGGTGCCGCGTCCCCGATTCGTCGGTGGGTATCGACGGGTCCGGCACCAGTTGCACATTGGCGCGCACGATGCGGCTGCCGTCGGTGGACAGCACGACCGCGCCGTCCATTTTCGCCAGCTCCCGCAGCCGGGTCGGCGCGTAGCGGACGTCCAGCGCGAAGCCGCCGTCACAGATGGCTTCGACGTTCTCGTCGTTGCCGAGGACGATCAGCGCGCCGGTACGGCCGCGCAGGATGCGTTCCAGGCCGTCGCGCAGCCCGGTCCCCGGGGCCAGGCGGGCGACGGTCTCACGCAGTGTCGGACGGGTCACAGCGTGTCATTGTGCGGCCCGACCGCGTTATGCGTCCAGCCGCTGCGCGGCTCGGCGATGGCTTTCATGTGTTGCAGCGCCGCGACGATGGTCGGGGCCCGCAGCGCCCGCATGCCGGCAGGCACTATCTCGCGTCGAGGGTCGTCGCCGTCCGGGATGAGCGCGATGCTGAATCCCTGGCGCGCGGCCTCGCTCAGCCGCCGCTCCATGCCGCTGACCCGCCGCAAATCGCCCGCCAGCCCCACCTCGCCGATCATCACCGCCGTCGTCGGCAACGGCAGGCCGGAGTAGGCCGAGGCCAGCGCGATCGCGACGGCCAGGTCCGAGGAGGGATCGGTCAACCGCATGCCACCGACGGTGGACAGGTAGATGTCGCTGACGCCGACGGCCAGCCTGCCGTGCTTCTCCAGCACGGCGCTGATCATCGCGGCGCGCGAGTGGTCGATGCCGCTGACGGCGCGCCGCGGCGAGCCGCCCCCCGGCGTCGCCAGCAGCGCCTGGACCTCCCCGATGAGCGGCCGCTTGCCGTCCAGCGTCACGGTTATCGCGGTCCCGGCGACCGGCGCCGGACGCTGGTCCAGGAAAAGGTTCGACGGGTCGGACACGTCCTCGATCCCGTTGTCGTGCAGCATGAAACAACCGACCTCGTCGGCGGCGCCGAACCGGTTCTTGATCCCGCGCACCATCCGCAGCGAACCGTTGCGGTCGCCCTCGAAGTGCAGCACCACGTCGACCAGGTGCTCCAGGGAGCGGGGGCCGGCGATGGCCCCGTCCTTGGTGACGTGGCCGACCAGGATCAGCGCGACGCCGTTGGCCTTCGCCGCCGCGGTCAGCGCCGCGGTGACCGCACGCACCTGCGTGACACCGCCGGCCACGCCGTCGGCCTCCGTCGTTGACATGGTCTGCACCGAGTCCACGATCACCAGCGCGGGCCGCACCGTCGAGATGTGGTCCAGCACCGTGTGCACGTCCGATTCGGCGGCCAGATAGACCTCCTCGGCGCCGCATCCCATCCGGTCCGCCCGCAGCCGGATCTGGCCGGCGGACTCCTCACCGGAGATGTACAGCGCGCGCCGGCCCGACAGCGCCCAGCGGTGGGCCACCTTGAGCAGCAGCGTCGACTTGCCCACGCCGGGGTCACCCGCCAGCAGCGTGACCGAACCCGGCACCACCCCGCCCCCGAGCACCCGGTCGAGCTCGCCGATGCCCGTCGAGCGGTGCCGGCTGGCGTTGGGTTCGACGGCGGTGATGGGGACCGCTCGCGAGGCCGAGGCCGAGGCGATCCCCGTGCGACGGCCGCCGACCGCGCTCAGCACCGGCACCTCGTCGACGGTGCCCCAGGTGCCGCACTCCATGCAGCGGCCCACCCATTTGGCGGTGACGTGCTGGCATTCGGAGCAGCGATATTGGGAGCGCGGATTAGCCACGCCATGACGGTATCGGGGCGATACGACAAGTCCCCGCCATGACAGGCGGTTACGCCCGCCTAGCTTTGCTGCGGCGGGGCCAGCCCGGCCGAGACCGGAACCAGCACGGTGGCCTGACCGGCCTTCTCGAACGTGAACGTGAAGTTGTATAGCAGGCCGTTGCTGATCGGCTTGGCGAGCATCACGGTCGCCTTGGCCGAGTTGTTGGAGCCCATGGGCCCCGGCGGCACCTTCTGGCCCTCCGGCGTGCCGATCAGCAGCATCCCGCCGGCGGGCAGCCGGCCGTCTCCGCTCAGGCTCACCGCCCCGACGTCGCTGGTGATGCTCACCAGCCTGTCCGGCGTGTCGGGCGACTGGTTGATCGCCACCAGCAACAGGTCCACCGCCCGCCCGGGCTGGATGGAGTCGCCGGTCTGCGAGGCCTGCATGCGGATGTCGCGCAACGCCACGTTCTTGATCGTGACCTTGTTGCCGTTGATCGCGGGCTCCTGGACGGCCATCTGCGAGACCTGGCCGGCCCCGCAACCGCTGAGCAGGACGGCGACCACCGCGATCAGGCCGACGAGCGCGGCCCGGAGGGTCGGCGCTGGCAGGCGGACGGGGAGGCTCATCTCGAAGCGGTTCACTCAATGCCTCCTGCTGGGCCGGTTCGACTGATGCAACTATGCACAGTAGTAGGAAGGTTTCGCGGGCGGTAGCGCGGGGCGCGAGACCAGCCCGGGAGCGCTTCCGCATGCTCGCTTGGGGCCGCGTGGGGGCCGGTCTCGGGGCGGGGTGAGCGCATTGGTAATGTGCGTCACTGCACGTTCTGCTCCCCGTGTCAACCCCTAATCTGCGCGTGTTGTGCCCCTGACCTGCATCGTTGCTCCTCGCGCGATTGGGCGGCCGTGTTAGACTGAAGTAACGAAAGGGGCTCGAATCAGATGATCTTCAAGGTCGGCGACACCGTTGTTTACCCACATCACGGTGCTGCGTTAGTCGAGGCGATTGAAACCCGCACCATCAAAGGGGAACAAAAGGAATATCTCGTCTTGAAGGTGGCGCAGGGAGACCTGACCGTTCGAGTACCCGCCGACAACGCCGAGTACGTCGGCGTCCGCGACGTTGTCGGGCAAGAAGGCCTCGACAAGGTGTTCCAGGTGCTGCGGGCTCCGCACACCGAAGAGCCGACCAACTGGTCGCGCCGCTACAAGGCCAACCTGGAAAAGCTGGCCTCCGGAGACGTCAACAAGGTGGCCGAGGTAGTTCGCGACCTGTGGCGCCGCGACCAGGAACGCGGTCTGTCCGCCGGCGAGAAGCGCATGCTGGCCAAGGCCCGCCAGATCCTGGTCGGCGAATTGGCTCTCGCCGAGAGCACTGACGACGCCAAGGCGGAAACCATCCTCGACGAGGTTCTGGCCGCCGCTTCCTGAAGACCCTGATCCTTCGGTGGTCACGGGGACGCCCTCCTCGGGCGCGGTCGTCGCGGTCGTTCCGGCCGCAGGTTCGGGCGAGCGATTGGGCGCCGGCATCCCGAAGGCATTCTGTGAGATCGACGGGCACACCCTGCTGGACCGCGCCGTCGGCGGTTTGCTGGAATCCGGAGTCGTCGACCACGTCGTGGTGGCGGTGCCGGCGGCCCGCGTCGACGAGGCCAAGCGGGAGCTGGGCGAGCGAGCGACCGTCGTCGCCGGGGGAGCCGACCGAACCACGTCGGTGAGCCTGGCGCTGGCGGCGCTGGCCGGTGAACCCGACTTCGTCCTGGTGCACGACGCCGCCCGCGCCCTGACACCCCCCGAGCTGATCGTGCGCGTGGTGGACGCGCTGCGGGCCGGGCACGCCGCCGTCGTGCCGGCGCTGCCGCTGCATGACACCATCAAGGCCGTGGACGCCAACGGGGTGGTCCTGGGCACGCCCGAGCGGGCCGGCCTGCGCGCCGTGCAGACGCCGCAGGGTTTCGCGCGCGACCTGCTGTTGCGGGCCTACCAGCGGGCCGGCACCGCCGATTTCACCGACGACGCGTCGCTGGTCGAGCATGTCGGCGGCCAGGTCCAGGTGGTCGACGGCGACCCACTGGCGTTCAAAATCACCACCCAGCTCGACCTGCTGCTGGCCGAAGCGGTCGTGCGCCGGTGAGCGAGCTCCTGCCTCGGGTCGGCCTCGGGGTCGACGTGCACCCGATCGAACCGGGGCGGCCGTGCTGGCTAGTCGGCCTCCTGTTTCCCGGCGCCGACGGCTGCGCCGGCCACTCCGACGGCGACGTGGGGGCGCATGCGCTGTGCGACGCCCTGTTGTCGGCCGCCGGCCTGGGCGACATCGGCGCGATCTTCGGGGTCGACGACCCGCGCTGGAAGGGCGTCAGCGGCGCCGACATGCTGCGCCACGTCGCCGACCTGGTGGCGGGCGACGGCTTTCGGGTCGGGAACGCCGCGGTGCAGTTGGTCGGCAACGAGCCGAGGGTCGGCCCGCGCCGCGCCGAGGCGCAACGCGTGCTCTCGGAGTTGCTGGGCGCTCCGGTGTCGGTGTCGGCGACGACGACCGACGGGCTGGGGCTGACCGGTCGCGGCGAGGGCCGCGCCGCCATCGCCACCGCATTGGTGGTCCCCGTCGGCTAAGGCCCGCGTAGCGCCGGGCAACTCGGATCCACCCGGTAAGCTGGCACGTCGTGACCGATCGCGCCCGCTTGCGGCTACACGACACCGCATCCGGTGCCGTGCGTGATTTCGTCCCGCTGCGCGAGGGCCACGTCTCCATCTACCTGTGCGGCGCCACGGTTCAGGGCCTGCCGCACATCGGCCATGTCCGCAGCGGCGTGGCCTTCGACATCCTGCGCCGCTGGCTGATGGCCCGCGGCTGCGACGTCGCCTTCATCCGCAACGTCACCGACATCGACGACAAGATCCTCAACAAGGCCGCCGCGGCGGACCGGCCATGGTGGGAGTGGGCGGCCACCTACGAGCGCGCGTTCAGCGCCGCCTACGACGCGCTGGACGTGCTGCCGCCGTCCGCCGAGCCGCGCGCCACCGGGCACATCACCCAGATGGTCGAATTGATGGAACGCCTGATCGAAACCGGCCACGCGTACCCCGCGGGGGGCGACGTCTACTTCGACGTGCTCAGCTATCCGGAATACGGCCAGCTGTCCGGACACAAGATCGATGACGTCCACCAGGGCGAGGGCGTGGCCACCTGCAAGCGCGACCAGCGCGACTTCACGCTGTGGAAGGCCGCCAAGCCCGGCGAGCCGTCGTGGCCCACGCCCTGGGGTCGCGGGCGCCCCGGCTGGCACCTGGAATGCTCGGCGATGGCGCGGACCTATCTGGGGCCGGAGTTTGACATCCATTGCGGCGGGATGGACCTGGTTTTCCCGCACCACGAGAACGAGATCGCGCAGAGCCGCGCCGCCGGTGACGGATTCGCCCGGTACTGGCTGCACAACGGCTGGGTCACCATGGGCGGCGAGAAGATGAGCAAGTCGCTGGGCAACGTCCTGGCCATCCCGGCGTTGTTGCAGCGGGTACGGCCGGCGGAGCTACGCTACTACCTGGGCAGTGCGCACTACCGTTCGATGTTGGAATTCTCCGATGCGGCCCTGCATGACGCGGTGAAAGCCTATGTGGGCGTTGAGGAATTCCTGCACCGCGTCCGCGTACGGGTCGGTGCCGTCGAGCCCGGCGAGTGGACTGAGCGGTTCGCCGAGGCACTCGACGACGACTTGGCCGTCCCGGCCGCACTGGCCGAAATTCATCACTCCCGGGCCGAGGGCAACCGGGCCCTCGACACCGGCGACCACGAGGGCGCGCTAAAACATGCCCGCGCGATCCGCGCCATGATGGGCATCCTGGGCTGCGACCCGCTCGACGAACGGTGGGAAACCCGCGACGAGACGTCTGCCGCACTGGCGGCCGTCGAGGTGCTGGTGCGGGCCGAACTGCAGAACCGGGAAAAGGCTCGCGAGCAACGCAATTGGGCGCTCGCCGACGAGATCAGGGACCGGCTGAAGCTCGCCGGCATCGAGGTCACCGACACCGCCGACGGGCCGCAGTGGTCCCTGCAGGCCGGTGACGTTAAGTAGATGGCCGGCAATTCGAAGCGCCGCGGGGCGGTACGCAAAGCGGGCACCAAGAAGGGGGCGACCGTGGGTTCGGGCGGCCAGCGCCGCCGTGCGCTGGAGGGGCGCGGTCCCACGCCGCCGGCGCACCTGCGTCCCAACCATCCCGCCGCCAAGCGTGCCCAGTCCCAGCCGCGCCGGCCCACCAAGCGGACCACCGACGAGACGGAGACCGTGCTCGGCCGCAACCCGGTGCTGGAATGCCTGCGCGCCGGCGTCCCCGCGACCGCGCTTTACGTGGCCCTGGGCACCGAGGCCGACGAACGGGTCACCGAATGCGTTGCCCGCGCTGCGGATTCGGGCATCCCGATCCTCGAGGTGCCGCGTGCCGACCTGGACCGGATGACCGCCAACCACCTGCATCAGGGCATCGCGTTGCAGGTGCCGCCGTACAACTACGCCCACCCTGACGATCTGCTGGCGGCGGCCATGAGCTCGCCACCCGCGCTGTTGGTGGCGTTGGACAACATCTCCGATCCCCGCAACCTGGGTGCCATCGTGCGTTCGGTCGCGGCGTTCGGCGGCCACGGCGTGCTGATCCCGCAGCGACGGTCGGCGTCGGTGACGGCGGTGGCCTGGCGCACCAGCGCCGGCGCCGCGGCCCGCATCCCGGTGGGCCGGGCCACCAATCTCACTCGGACTCTGAAGGATTGGGCCGACCGTGGGATCCGGGTGATCGGCCTGGACGCCGACGGCGACACGGTGGTCGACGACATGGACGGCGCCGACCCGCTGGTGGTGGTCGTCGGGTCCGAAGGCAAGGGGCTGTCGCGTCTGGTGCGGCAGAACTGCGACGAGGTGGTGTCCATCCCGATGGCCGGGCACGCCGAATCGCTGAACGCCTCGGTGGCCGCCGGGGTGGTGCTCGCCGAAATAGCGCGCCAGCGCAGGGGCTAACCCGTTGCCCGGCTGGCCCGCCCGCCTCGGAGCCGTGCTGGCCGCGCTCGCGCTCGCCGCACCTGCGCCCGCGGCATCCGCCGAGAGGCCGGGCTTCGACCTGCAGGCGCACCGCGGCGGACGTGGGGAGACCACCGAGGAGTCGCTGCGCGCGTTCGCGAAATCAGTCGAATTGGGCGTCAGCACACTCGAACTCGATATCAACATCACCAAGGACGGACAACCGCTGGTCTGGCACGACCCGACGATCGACGCCGAGAAATGCTCCGACACCGGACCCGCGTCCGCCGGCGACCCGCAGTATCCCTACGTCGGCAAGCTGGTGCACGAGCTCACCCTGGCACAGATCCGCACGCTCGACTGCGGACGGCGGCTGGCGGAGTTTCCCGACGCCGAGGTGGTGCGGGGCAACAAGATAGCCATCCTGCCGGAGGTGTTCGCCCTCGCCGATTCCTACCGCGCCCCCGTGCGGTACAACATCGAGACCAAAGTCGCGGCCGACCACCCCGGCACGTCGGCCGATCCCCAGCAGTTCGTCGACGTGATACTGGCGGCGGTCAGGTCGGCCGGCAAGGTCGGCCGGGTGGAGATAGAGAGCTTCGACTGGCGCACCCTGCCGTTGGTTCGCCGGGACGAGCCGTCAATTACGTTGGTGGCCTTGTACAACGGCGAAACCTGGGTGCCCGACTCGCCGTGGCTGGCCGGTGAAAACCCCGCCGCGATCGGCGACCCGCTGCTCGGGGCGAAGTTGGTGGGCGCCGACATCGCCTCGCCCGACTACCGGCTCGTGACCGGCAAACCCTACGTTGACCGCGCGCATGCGCTGGGGCTGCAGGTGATCCCGTGGACCGTCGACGACGCGGCCGGCATGCGCGAACAGATCGCCGACGGGGTCGATGGACTCATCACCGATTTCCCGACGCTGCTGCGCGGCGTGTTGGCCCAACTCGGAATGCCGCTACCGCCGGCCTACCGCCGCGGTTAGCCGCCGAGCAGGCGCGCCGACGCCCACAGCGCCACCACCGCGACCACCAGGGACGCGGGCACGGTGCACAGCCCGAGCCGGGTGTATTCCCCGACGCCGGCATCGACATCGTGCTGGCGAAGCACGCGCCGCCACAACAGGTTCGACAGCGAACCGACGTAGGTCAGGTTCGGTCCGATGTTCACCCCGAGCAGGACGGCGAGGATGGCGACCGGTCCGCTCGGGGCGACCAGCGGCAGCAGCACCAGGGTGGCGGGCAGGTTGTTCACGACGTTGGCCAGCGCGGCGGCCACCGCCGCGATGGCCAGCAGCGCGGGCAGCGTCGAACCGGACGGCAGCACCGCCGACATCGCCCTGTCCATGCCGTTGACCATGACCGCCCGCACCACGACACCGAGCGCCAACACGAACACCAGGAACGACACGTGCGCCGAGCGCGCGATGTCCACCACCGAGGTGTGCCCGCGGTTCAGGCTGCGCACGGCCAGCGCGACCGCGCCGGCGAGCGCCACCCAGGCCGGGGCCACCCCGACGGACTGGGCCACCGCGAACCCGGCCAGCGTCAGCCCGACGACCACCAAAACGAACACCGGCGGCCGCGGCGCCTGCCCGTCTTCCTGCGGTTCGGGCTGCACACGCAGGTCCGCGGCGAAAAACCAGCGGAATATCGCGTACAGCGTGACCACCGCGCCCAGCCACGGCAAGGCCATCAACAGGGTGAACCGCGTGAACGACAGGCCGGCGGTGTGAAACGCCAGCAAGTTGGTCAGGTTCGACACCGGCAGCAGCAGGGAGGCGCCGTTGGCCAGGTGCGCGGTGGCATAGGCGTACGGCCGCACCGGTGTCTTCAGCCGGCGGACCGCGGCCAGCACCACCGGCGTCAGCAACACCACGGCGGTGTCCAGGCTCAGCACGGCGGTGATCAAGGAGGCGATGACGAACACCCGCAGCAGCAGGCTGCCCGACCCGACGCGGCCCCGCGCGATCACGGCCCCCGCGGCCTCGAACAGGCCCTCGTCGTCGCACAGCTTGGCCAGTACCAGCACGGCGCCCAGGAACCCGACCACCCCCGATAACCCGGCCACCTCGTCGGCCGCCTGGCGCACCGATATGGCGCCGACCGCGACCAGGACGAGCGCCGCGGGAACGGCCGCCACCGCCTCCGGCAGGCCCTTCGGACGCACCACCGCGAACGCCAGGACGGCAGCGAGCAGCGCCAGCGCAAGTGTCAGGGTCAACGTCTTAAGGCCGCTTCACGCCCAGGGGTCCTCGCGCCGCCACACCGTCGGCAGGTGCAGCGCGACACCGTCGGCGGTGGCGAGCTCGTCGAGAATGCGGATCGAGGCGTCCAGGTCGTCGCCCGCATAGGGCAAGGCCCGCAGCGGTTTCGACAGGGGCCGGAAGAAGTCGTCCCAGTGAATGAGGATCACCCGGCGCGCCCCCACCGCGCGCACGGTCTCGGTCCAGTAGTCGATCAGGTAGGAGCGTGGCCGCAACCCCAGCTGACCGACGGACAGGTAGACCGCGTCGGCGCGGTGGCCGGCCAGCGCGCCCTCGACGAAACCGGCGCTGCCCTGGATCAGCAGCCGTCGGGCCGGCGGCCGGTG